>NZ_JBHWDS010000049.1:0-64103 GCF_042734615.1 Kitasatospora sp. NPDC059646 | reverse complement strand
CCTGTACTTCCTGCACCCGGACGCGGGGGCGGGGTCCCGCGCCGGGGGGGGGGGGCGCTCCCCGGCGGCGGGCGGGGCCCCCCCGCCCCGGGGCGGACCCCTGTCGTCGCGCAGGGCTGCGCAGCGGGCGGCACAGGACAGAGACCCGCCCGAGAACGGAACTCCGTCCTCGGGCGGGTCTCTGCGTCAACCGGTCGGAGCCGGTCAGGCGTCGCCGCCGGCCGCGCCCGGGTCGGCCGCGGCCACGTCGAGCAGCTGGTAGCGGTCGATCGCCGACTTCAGCAGCGAGCGGTCGATCTTGCCCTGCTTGGCCAGCTCGGTGAGGGTGGCCAGGACGATCGACTGGGCGTCGATGTGGAAGAAGCGCCGGGCCGCACCGCGGGTGTCGGCGAAGCCGAAACCGTCGGCGCCGAGCGACTGGTACTGGCCGGGCACCCAGCGGGCGATCTGGTCCGGGACGGCGCGCATCCAGTCGGAGACGGCCACGAACGGACCCTCGGCCCCGGAGAGCTTCGTGGTCACGTACGGGACGCGCTGCGGCTCCTCCGGGTGGAGCAGGTTGAACTCCTCCGCCTCGACGGCGTCGCGGCGCAGCTCGTTCCAGGAGGTGGCCGACCAGACGTCCGCCTTGACGTTCCACTCCTCGGCGAGGATGCGCTGCGCCTCCAGGGCCCACGGCACCGCCACGCCGGAGGCGAGGAGCTGCGCGGGGATCTGGCCGGCGTCGCCGTCCTTGAGCTTGTAGATGCCCTTGAGGATGCCGTCGACGTCGACGCCCTCCGGCTCGGCCGGCATCTTGATGGGCTCGTTGTAGACGGTCATGTAGTAGAAGACGTCCTCGCCGTGCGGGTGCTCGGCGGAGGAGCCGTACATGCGGCGCAGGCCGTCCTGGACGATGTGGGCGATCTCGTACCCGTAGGCCGGGTCGTAGGCGACCACGCCGGGGTTGGTGGAGGCCAGCAGCTGGGAGTGGCCGTCGGCGTGCTGCAGGCCCTCGCCGGTGAGGGTGGTGCGGCCGGCGGTGGCGCCGATGACGAAGCCGCGGGCCAGCTGGTCGGACATCTGCCAGAACTGGTCGCCGGTGCGCTGGAACCCGAACATCGAGTAGAAGACGTACACCGGGATCAGCGGCTCGCCGTGCGTCGCGTAGGACGAGCCGGCGGCGATCAGCGAGGCGGTGCAGCCGGCCTCGGAGATGCCGTCGTGCAGCATCTGGCCGCTCGGGGACTCCTTGTACGCCAGCAGCAGCTCGCGGTCGACCGACTCGTAGGTCTGGCCGAGCGGGTTGTAGATCTTGGCGGACGGGAAGAGCGAGTCCATGCCGAAGGTGCGGTACTCGTCCGGCGCGATCGGCACGAAGCGGTTGCCGATGCCCTTGTCCCGCATCAGGTCCTTGAGCACCCGGACGAACGCCATGGTGGTGGCGATGGTCTGGTTGCCGGAGCCCTTCTTGACCGCCTTGTACGCGTCGTCGCCCGGGAGTTCGAGCTTGCGCGGGCGGACCTTGCGGGTGGGCACGTAGCCGCCGAGCTCCTCGCGGCGGTCGTGCATGTACTGGATCTCTTCCGAGTTGCGGCCCGGGTGGTAGTAGGGCGGGTAGCCCTCGTCGAGCTGCTTGTCGGTGATCGGCAGGTGCAGCCGGTCGCGGAAGCGCTTCAGGTCCTCGACCGTCAGCTTCTTCATCTGGTGGGTGGCGTTGCGGCCCTCGAAGTTGGGGCCCAGCGTCCAGCCCTTGACGGTCTGCGCCAGGATGACGGTCGGCTGGCCCTGGTGCTCGCGGGCGGCCTTGAACGCGGCGTAGACCTTGCGGTGGTCGTGGCCGCCGCGGCCGAGGTGCTGGATCTGCTGGTCGGTCATGTTCTCGACCATGGCGCGCAGGCGCAGGTCGCCGCCGAAGAAGTGCTCGCGGATGTACGCGCCGGTCTCGGTGGCGTAGGTCTGGAACTGGCCGTCCGGGGTGGTGTTCAGCTTGTTGACCAGGACGCCGTCGCGGTCCTGGGCCAGCAGCGGGTCCCAGGTGCGGTCCCAGATCAGCTTGATGACGTTCCAGCCGGCGCCGCGGAACTGCGACTCCAGCTCCTGGATGATCTTGCCGTTGCCGCGGACCGGGCCGTCGAGGCGCTGCAGGTTGCAGTTGACCACGAAGGTCAGGTTGTCCAGGCCTTCGCGGGCGGCCAGGGACAGCTGGCCGAGCGACTCCGGCTCGTCCATCTCGCCGTCGCCGAGGAAGGCGTACACGTGCGAGTCGGAGGTGTCCTTGATGCCGCGGTGCTCCAGGTAGCGGTTCATCCGGGCCTGGTAGATCGCGCCGAGCGGGCCGAGGCCCATCGAGACGGTCGGGAACTCCCAGAAGTCCGGCATCAGCCGCGGGTGCGGGTAGCTGGACAGGCCGAACGGCGCCTTGGACTTCTCCTGCCGGAAGGCGTCGAGCTGCTGCTCGGTCAGCCGGTCCAGCAGGAAGGCGCGGGCGTAGATGCCCGGCGAGGCGTGGCCCTGGAAGAAGACCTGGTCGCCGGACTCGCCGTCGGCGTCCTTGCCGCGGAAGAAGTAGTTGAAGCCCACGTCGTACAGCGACGCCGAGGAGGCGAAGGTGGCGATGTGGCCGCCGACGCCGATGCCCGGCCGCTGGGCGCGGGAGACCATGACGGCCGCGTTCCAGCGCGTCGCGTTGAGGATCTTGCGCTCGATCTCCTCGTTGCCGGGGAAGAACGGCTCGTCCTTGGTGGCGATGGTGTTGACGTAGTCCGTGCTGCGCATCTCGGGCACGGCGACACGCTTTTCACGGGCGCGCTCGATCAGCCGCAGCATCAGGTAGCGGGCACGCTCGCGCCCGCGCTCGTCGATGGCAGCGTCAAGCGACTCCAGCCATTCCGCGGTCTCCTCGGGATCGAAGTCCGGGACCTGGCTCGGGAGGCCGCCAATGATGATCGGGTTGCGATCGGATCCGGAAGCCACGCTGTTCCTTCACTGTCGGTCGAAACTGAGTTGTCGCGCCGCCTCCATCGTGCTACCGCGTTCGGAGATCCGTCATCTCTACCGATCGGTAACCGTTCCGCCGGTTGGGCGGTACGGTCAGGAGGTGGTCCGACCTGGGACCCCGGCCGGACAATGGCGGCCGACCGGGATGAGGGCCAACAGGAGACTTTACGCCCGCACCCAGGGCAGACCCGAATGCCGTTCGCATCTCGGGCAGGCGTACGGCCCGTTCGCGGGCGGGCGACGACGCGTCCCCGTCCCGCGCGGATCCGGACATTTGGTGCGATTGGCCACGCCAGGTGCGGCGTGTCGGCCCTCGACACGTCAACCTTTGGGTGGGATCGGGGGTCGGGTACTTGCGCGAACCGCCGCTCCCGTGTGGACTACGGCCACAGCCTCGGCATGGATGCCGAGCCGAATACTGGAGGTTATTCCCGTGAGCGCGACCGCGGACCCCGCGGACAAGTCCAACCCGGCGCTTCGTCTGGGCTTCGAAGAGGGCCAGATCATTCAGGAGCTCGGGTACGACGAAGACAGTGACGACGAGCTCCGCGAGGGCGTCGAGGAGATCACTGGCACCGAACTCGTCGACGAGGACTACGACGACGTCGCCGACGGCGTCCTGCTGTGGCACCGCGACGAGGACGGGGATCTCACCGACGCCCTGGTCGACGCCCTGGAGTACCTGGCGGAGGGCGGTCTGATCTGGCTGCTCACCCCGAAGACCGGCCGCGACGGGCACGTCGAGGCGCACGAGATCGCCGACGCCGCGAAGACCGCCGGCCTGTCGCAGACCAGCTCGGTGGCGATCGCCAAGGACTGGGCGGGCACCCGCCTGGCCACCCCGAAGGCCTCGAAGACCGGCAAGCGCTGAGCTTCGGGCCGCGAGCACCCGCGGGCCCCGGCGGAGACGACTCCGCCGGGGCCCGCGCGCGTGCCGCCGCCACCCTGTTCTCTGAGAGCTGAACAGTGCGCCGATCGGCCCCGGACCTCACCCGAACGGCCGAACCGGGGCGGACGGAATGGGAGGATCTCCCTGCCCGCACCACCCGTCCCGGCAGGAAGGTCCCCTCATGGCCATCGAGATCGGCGCCCAGGCCCCCGACTTCGAGCTGAAGAACCAGCACGGCGAGTCGGTGAAGCTGTCCGACTTCCGCGGCGAGAAGAACGTCGTCCTGGTCTTCTACCCGTTCGCCTTCACCGGCGTCTGCACCGGCGAGGTCTGCGAGATCCAGAAGGAGCTGCCGCGCCTGCAGAACGACGCCGTCCAGGTGCTCGCCGTGTCCGCCGACTCGCCGTTCTCGCTGCGGGTCTTCGGCGACCAGCAGGGCCTGGAGTACCCGCTGCTGTCCGACTTCTGGCCGCACGGCGAGGTCTCCCGCGCCTACGGCGTCTTCAACGAGGAGAAGGGCTGCGCGGTGCGCGGCACCTTCGTGATCGACAAGGACGGCGTGGTCCGCTGGAGCGTCGTCAACGGCCTCCCGGACGCCCGCGACACCCAGGAGTACCTGGCCGCCCTCGGCGCGCTCTGACGGCCCCGGCCCGGCGCGCAGCCGATTTCCGCTGCGCGCCGGGCCGAGTCGCCGCCGCCGGCCGGGAACCCCGCACTACGATCGGGCCGTTGACGGATCGGGAACCCGACTTCTTGGAGGACCACGTGGGTGTCAGCCTGAGCAAGGGCGGCAATGTCTCGCTCACCAAGGAGGCGCCCGGCCTGACCGCCGTGGTCGTCGGCCTCGGGTGGGACGTGCGCACCACCACCGGCACGGACTTCGACCTGGACGCGAGCGCGCTGCTCTGCACCGAGCAGGGCCGGGTCCGCTCCGACGCCGACTTCATCTTCTTCAACAACCTGAAGAGCGCCGACGGCTCGGTCGAGCACACCGGCGACAACCTCACCGGCGAGGGCGAGGGCGACGACGAGCAGATCAAGGTCCACCTGGCCGGCGTCCCGGCCGACGTGGCCAAGATCGTCTTCCCGGTGTCGATCTACGACGCGGAGAACCGGCAGCAGAGCTTCGGCCAGGTCCGCAACGCCTTCATCCGGGTGGTCAACCAGGCCGGCGGCGCCGAGATCGCCCGCTACGACCTCTCCGAGGACGCCTCCACCGAGACCGCGATGGTCTTCGGCGAGCTGTACCGCAACGGCGCCGAGTGGAAGTTCCGCGCCATCGGCCAGGGCTACGCCTCCGGCCTGCGCGGCATCGCCCAGGACTTCGGCGTCAACGTCTGAGTCCAGGTCCGAGTCCACGGCGCCGGGGGCGCCGTCCCCGAGCCGCCGTCGTGCACGGTGCGGGCCGGGTCCGTTCGCGGGCCCGGCCCTCGGCGTTCCCGGGGTGCTTCCACCCGCCCGGTCCCCCCGTGGATCCGCGGGCGTGCTGCGGCGCCCCGGGGGCGCGCCGGGCGGGTTCCGGCCGGTCGCCGCCGCGGGGGAGACGGGGGTGCTTGATAGATTCGGCCGCGATCCGTCCACCGGCCGGGGGTGTGCGCGCGGGCGATCCGGGCCCGCGCGCAGGGGCTTCCGGAGCAGGTGGAGCAGACGGAGTTCAGGAAGTTCAGTCGGGTGTGCAGCACTGGACGGCCGCCGGGGGGCGTAGATCTCTTGGGGTGCGTCCTTCGGACGTGCCCCGCCGGACCGGCCCTCCCGGGCGGTCCGACGGCGGACCACCGCTGCACACCCCGGGAGCCCCGGAGACGGGAGCTGGGAGGAAAGTCCATGACCGTCACCCTCGCCAAGGGCGGAAACGTCTCGCTGACCAAGGCCGCGCCGGACCTGACGCAGGTTCGGATCGGCCTCGGCTGGGACGCCCGGTCCACCACCGGCGCGCCGTTCGACCTCGATGCCAGCGCGCTGCTGTGCGCGGCCGGCCGGGTCCTCGGCGACGAGTACTTCGTGTTCTACAACAACCTGCGCAGCCCCGAGGGCTCGGTCGAGCACCAGGGCGACAACCTCACCGGTGACGGCGAGGGCGACGACGAGGTGGTCGAGGTCCACCTCGACCTCGTGCCGGTGCAGATCGACAAGGTCGTCTTCGCCGTCTCCATCTACGACGCCGATGCCCGGCTGCAGAGCTTCGGGCAGGTCTCCAACGCCTACATCCGCGTGGTCAACGTGTCCGACGGCAGCGAGATCGCGCGCTACGACCTCACCGAGGACGCGTCCGGCGAGACCGCGATGATCTTCGGCGAGCTGTACCGCTACCAGGGCGAGTGGAAGTTCCGGGCCGTCGGCCAGGGCTACGCCTCCGGCCTGCGCGGCATCGCGCTCGACTTCGGCGTCAACGTTCAGTAAGCACCCCGGAATCGGTCAATTCCGGTAGTCAGAAAGGTAACTGACCCCGTGTTCCTCCGTACGTTCGGATGGTCCTTCGCCATCACGATCGCCGGCCTGATCGCCGCCGGCCTGATCTGGGGGGCCGAAGGATTCGGCGTCGTCCTGATCCTCTCGATCCTCGAGATCTCCCTGTCCTTCGACAACGCCGTCGTCAACGCCACCGTCCTCAAGCGGATGAACCCGTTCTGGCAGAAGATCTTCCTGACGGTCGGCGTGCTGATCGCGGTCTTCGGCATGCGGCTGGTCTTCCCGCTGCTGGTGGTGGCGCTGACGGCGCACCTCAACCCGTCGACGGTGGTCCAGCTGGCGCTGGACTCCAGCAAGACCCACGACGGCCACACCTACGCGCAGTACCTGGAGGCCGCCAACCCGGCGATCGCCGCGTTCGGTGGCATCTTCCTGCTGATGATCTTCCTCGACTTCATCCTGGACGAGAAGGAGTTCAACTGGCTGCGCTGGGTGGAGAAGCCGCTGGAGAAGATCGGCAAGCTGGAGGCCCTCTCCTCGGTCGTCGCGCTGGTGGTGCTCGCCCTGTCGTCCCGGTTCTTCGCCGGTGACCGCGCCGAAACGGTCCTGCTCGCCGGGGTCTGCGGCCTGGCCACCTACCTCGCCGTCAACGGCCTGTCCGGGGTGTTCGAGGCCGGCCTGGAGGAGCAGGAGGAGGCCGAGCACGAGGCCGAGCGCAAGGGCAAGTCGATCGTCCAGGTCGGCGGCAAGGCGGCGTTCTTCCTGTTCCTCTACCTGGAGGTCCTGGACGCGTCGTTCTCCTTCGACGGCGTGGTCGGCGCGTTCGCCATCTCGCAGGACATCTTCCAGATCACCCTGGGCCTCGGCATCGGCGCGATGTACATCCGCTCGCTGACCGTCTTCCTGGTCCGCAAGGGCACCCTGGACGACTACGTGTACCTGGAGCACGGTGCGCACTACGCGATCGGCGCGCTGGCGATGATCCTGCTCGCCTCGATCAAGTACCACATCCCGGAGATCGTCACCGGCCTGATCGGCGTCGCCTTCATCGGCGCCGCGCTGGCCTCCTCGATGATCCGCAACAAGCGCGAACAGGCGCTGGACGGCACGGCGGCCGAGAGCTAGCCGGCGCCCGCGCCGTCGAACACGAGAGCCGCCCACCGGGAACTCCCCGGTGGGCGGCTCTCGTCGTGCGGGCGTCAGCCGAGCTGCTGCTCGATCGCGCGGAGCTTGCGCTCCAGCGAGTCCAGCTTCGGCATCGACAGGGTGTCCTCGTCCATCGTCAGGTCGATGCTGGACGAGTACGAGCCGCTGCTGCTGCCCGTGCCGCCGGAGGTCGATTCGACGGCGGCGCGGGGGCGGCGGCCGGCGTTCAGGGCGGCGGGCTCCAGGGCGGACGGGCCGCTCCGGTCGACGGCGGGTTCCTCGGCGGCTAGGGCAGGCTCCGTAGCGGACGACGGGGAGTCGCCCGCCGCGGCCAGCGCGGGCACCTGGCGGGCGTGCCGGGCCCGGGCCAGCACGCCGTTCTGCCGGGCGATCGCCTTCAGTTCGGCCCGCTCGCGGCGGTCGGCGCTGCGGGCGCGGACCTTGGCGTCCAGCTTGGCCTGGCGCTCCTCGCGCACCTCCTCGACGGCCTCGTCCAGGCTGCGGACGTTCTCCAGCAGCATCAGCGACCAGGCGGCGTAGGTCTCGCGGGGGGCGCGCAGCCAGCGGACCACGCGGATCTGCGGCAGCGGGCGCGGCACCAGGCCCTGCTCGCGCAGCGCGGCGCGGCGGGTCTGCTTCAGCGCGCGGTCGAACAGCACGGCCGCCGAGATCGACATGCCGGCGAAGAACTGCGGGGCGCCGTCGTGCGCACCGCCGCGCGGCGCGTGCACCCAGTTGAACCAGGCCGAGGCGATGGCGAACAGCCACACCAGCATCCGGGAGCCGAGCGCCGCGTCACCGTGGCTGGCCTCGCGGACGGCGAGCACGGAGCAGAACATGGCCGCGCCGTCCAGGCCGAACGGGACCAGGTACTCCCAGCCGCCGGACAGGTTCAGGTTCTGCTGGCCGAAGCCGACCAGGCCGTGGAACGACAGCGCGGCGGCGACACCGGCGCAGCAGAACAGCAGGACGTACGAGGCACCGCCGTAGATGGCCTCCTTGCGGCGGCGGCGCTCCTCGCTGCGCTCCCAGGAGTCGCCGGACTCTTCGGGCTTGTTGTTCTTGAAGCGCAGGAAGGCCACCAGGATGGCGGTGAACAGCAGGGCTGCACCGCCGACCACGGCCCAGACCAACTGTATGGAGGAGAGGTTCATCGCGGGGAGGGCCTCGGCTTTCCGCAGGGCAGGGGGAAGTTGGAGGTGACGTGACGCACGGGACAACGCACGGGACACCTGTGCGGAGAGACGATATCGCGTCCGAGGGGCAGGCATCGTACGGGAGTGACGATCCCTCTGCCAGCGGGCCCCGCCAGCGGGTTGACGTTGACTCAGGGGCCCGTGGATGGGTATGGAGAGGTCGAGAACAGTACCGGTGCTGGGGGAGGACGCGATGGTTTCGGTGTGGGAGTTCCTGAAAGGGGACCGCAGCAGCAGCTTCGACACCGGTGGGCAGTTCAAGATCACGCTGACCAAGTCCCAACCGCAGCACGCCATCACGGGCTCCGCCGCGACCACCGGCTACCTGTACATCAACCTGCACTGGTCGACCCGCAACGCCGAACGGCCGACCGCGGGCAGCGCGCTGCGCCGGTTCTTCGACCCGCGGATCCTGCGCCCCCTGGAGCCCGCCACCGCCGGCTCCGCTCCCGTCAGCGTCGACCTCGACCTGGCGTGCCTGTACGAACTCGCCGACGGCACCCGGGGCGTGGTGCAGCCGCTCGGCCGGCTGTTCGGCGACCTGAACAAGCCGCCCTACATCAAGCTCTCCGGTGACGACGTGTCAGGCGCGCCCTCCGGCGAGACGATGCACATCAACCTGGAGAAGAAGGACCAGTTCAAGCGGCTGCTGGTGTTCGTCTACATCTACGACGACACCCCGGCGTTCGACCGCACCCAGGCGGTGGTCACCATCGTCCCGCAGAGCGGCCCGCGGATCGAGATCAAGCTGGACGAGCGGGCCGCCGCGGCCCGCTCCTGCGCCGTGGTGCTGATCGAGAACGACGGCGACGGCAAGCTGACGATCCGCCGCGAAGTCCGGTACGTGCACGGCTTCCAGTCCGACCTGGACCGGCTGTACGGCTTCGGCATGCAGTGGGAGCGCGGCTACAAGACGCCCTCCGAGCCGGCCGGCTGAAGTCCCGCGCGGCTCAGCGCGGCTGGAACTGCGGGCCCTGCGGCGGCAGCGCGAACGGCGCGCCCGGCTGCTGGGGCTGCGGCGCGGCCGGCTGCTGCGGCAACGGCTGCTGATGGGCCGGGGGTTGCTGCGGGTAGCCGTAGCCCGCGGCCTGCGGCTGCGGGTAGCCGTACCCGCCGGCGGCCGGCTGGGGCGGGACCGGCGGGTAGCCGTACCCCTGCGGCTGGGGCTGCGGCGGCGGGTAGCCGTACCCGGCGGCCTGCGCGGCGTGGTGGACGGTCGGCGGCAGCGCGGGCGGCGGCGGGGGCGCGATCGGGGCGGGCGGCGCGGCGACCGGCTCGGCGACCGCGGCGGCGGGGGCAGCCGCGGGGGCGGCGGCGGGCAGGGCCGGGGCGAGCGTCCAGTCGTCCTCGTCCACCGCGAGCGGCGCGGCGACCGGCTCGGCGGCCGCCGCCGGACCGGGCAGCCGCGGGTCGGCGGCCAGCGGGGCGCCGCCGTCGCCGGCGGAGTCCTCCACGGTGATGCCGAAGTCGGTGGCCAGCGCGATCAGCCCGTCCACGTACCCCTGGCCGACCGCGCGGAACTTCCAGCCGCCCGAGCGCCGGTACAGCTCGGCGGCGACCAGCGCCGTCACCTGCTCGTGCTCGTCGACGGCGAACTCGGCCAGCGCGGGCGTCCCTTCGGGCGCGCCGGCGTCGAACAGCAGCACCCGCAGGCCGGGCACCGCCGGGAACGCGCCGCCCTCGGAGGAGCCGGCCAGCACCACCCGGTCCACCCCGGCCGGCAGCTTCGCCAGGTCGATCTCCACCGCGTCCCAGATCCAGCCGTCCGCGGCCTGCTTGGGCAGGTGGCGGACCAGGCCGGACGGGTGCCGGGGCTGGTTGTAGAACACGAAGTCCGCGTCGTCGCGGACCCTGCCGTCGCCGGCCAGCAGCAGGGCCGAGGCGTCCACGTCCGGGATGCCCGGGGTGTCCGTCCAACGCAGGACGGCACGGACGGCGCCGGCCGTCAGCGGGATGTTGGCGCCCTTCGCCATCACATGCGTCATAACGCACCATCCTGCCGCCTGCCGGGGGCCCGGGACAACGCGGGGCGCGGCATCGGCGAGCCACCGCGGCGGTGCGGACGGACGCCGGCCGCAGCGGCGGATGACGGTGCCGACAAGCTTGCGAGAATTCGATGTTTCGAACGCCTCCACCGGCCTCGTCCGGTCGTACGATGGGCGGCCGGCGGCCCGGTGCCCCCCACCCCGCCGCGGCGACCGCGCACCGGCGAACTATCCGGCCGCGCCAACCGTCCAAGTGTCGAGGCCTCAGCCGTTCCCGGCCCCGGACGGGGCCCCCACAGACCACAGCGGGAGAGCACTTTGCGCCACTTCGGGCATCTCGCGGACGACGTCCGCAACCGGCTCTTTCACGAGCAGCCCGCCGCCTTCGACCGGGACAGCCCGGCGGACGTCCTGGCCACCGCGCTCGGCGCCACGCTCTACAGCCCCGCGACCCGCCCCACCCTGGCCCGCGACATCCGCAGGCAGGCCGCCCGCGGCGTCGTCTCCATGGTGCTGTGCCTGGAGGACGCGATCGCCGACCACGAGGTCGCCGGCGCCGAGCACAACCTGGTCGCCCAACTCGCCGAACTGGACGCGGACTCCGGCGGCGCCGACCTGCCGCTGCTGTTCGTCCGGGTCCGCGCCCCCGAGCAGATCACCGACCTGGCCCGGCGGCTCGGCCCCGCGCTGCGGCTGCTCAGCGGCTTCGTGGTGCCCAAGTTCACCGAGGACAGCGGGCTGCCGTTCCTGGAGGCGCTGACCGGCGCCGAAGAGGCGGGCGGGCAGCGGCTGTTCGTCATGCCGGTGCTGGAGTCGCCGGAACTCGCCCACCTGGAGAGCCGCCGCGAGCAGCTGTTCGGCATCGCCCGGCTGCTCGACAAGCACCGCGAACGGGTCCTCGCCGTCCGGCTGGGCGTCACCGACCTGTGCTCCGCGTACGGGCTGCGCCGCTCGCCCGACCTGACCGCGTACGACGTGGCGCTGGTCGCGCAGGTGATCGGCGACGTGGTCAACGTGCTGGGCCGCGCCGACGGCACCGGGTTCACCGTCACCGGGCCGGTCTGGGAGTACTTCCCGCTCCAGGAGCGGATGTTCAAACCGCAGCTGCGCCGCACCCCGTTCGCCGAGGCCACCCCGCCCGCCGACCGGGTCCGGCAGCGGCTCATCGAACACGACCTGGACGGGCTGATCCGGGAGATCGAACTCGACCGCGCCAACGGCCTGCTCGGCAAGACCTGCATCCACCCCAGCCACGTCGCCGCCGTGCACGCGCTGTCCGTGGTCACCCACGAGGAGCTGTGCGACGCCCGCGACATCCTGCAGCAGCACCGCGGCGGCGGCGGGGTCAGCCGCTCCACCTACACCAACAAGATGAACGAGGCCAAGCCGCACCGGGCCTGGGCCGAGCGGGTCCTGCTGCGCGCCGAGGTGTTCGGCGTCGCCCGCGCCGAGGTCTCCTTCGCCGAACTGCTCTCCGCCTGCGTCGCCTGACCCGGCGTCAACCGATCGGACGACCGCCGCCTCCACCGGACGGCGACCGGAGCCGCCCCGATCGGCGCGCCGGGCATCGCCGGACGGCCGATCCGCGGGCCCCGTACGCTCGAACCCGGACGCGCACCCGTGCGTCCTACCAGGCACCACCAGCACCACCCGCACCACGCGTACCGCCCGTCGTCGCGATGAGAGGAGCCCCGATGACCGCCGACACCACCGCCCCCGGGCCGGTCGGGGCAGAGCCCTGGACCGGCCAGTGGGTCACCGACCGGCTCGGCCTGCGCCTCACCGGCGGGCCGGAACTCACCGCGCTGATCGGCCTCGCACTGCGCCGCAACCCCAAGCGCGCCCATCTGCTGGTCTCCCAGGTCCTCGGCAAACACGTCCCGCAGCGGCCCGAGGTGGTGCACGGCGCCGGCCTCGAACTCGGCCGCCGGGTCGCCGAACTGCTCGGCCCCGCCGACACCGCGCGCGCCGTGGTGCTCGGCTACGCGGAGACCGCCACCGCCCTCGGCCACAGCGTCGCCGACGGCCTCGACGCGCCCTACCTGCACTCCACCCGCCGCCCCGTGCCCGGCCTCGCCCCGCTCGGCGGCTTCGAGGAGGAGCACTCGCACGCCACCAGCCACCTGCTCCTCCCCGAGGACCCGGCACTGCTCGCCGGCGACGGCCCGCTGGTCCTGGTCGACGACGAGTTCTCCACCGGCACCACCGTCCTCAACACCGTCCGCGCCCTGCACGCCGCCCACCCCCGCGAGCGGTACGTCGTGGTCGCCCTGGTCGACCTGCGCACCCCCGCCGACCGGGCCCGCCTGCAGGACGCCGCGGCCGCCCTCGGCGCCCGCCTCGACCTGGTGGCCACCGCGGGCGGCGGCGTCCACCTGCCCGACGACGTGCTGGACCGCGCCCGCGCGCTCATCGACGCCGCCCCCGAACAACCGCAACCGGCCGACCCGCAGGGCGAGCTGACCCGCCTTCGGCTGCCCTGGCCCGACGGCCTGCCCGACGGCGGCCGGCACGGCTTCACGCCCGCCCACCGCCGCCGCCTCGACGCCGCGCTCCCCGCCCTCGGCGCCGCCCTCGCCGGCGCCGTCGGCCCCCGCCCCCGCCGCGTCCTGGTGCTCGGCTGCGAGGAGCTGATGTACGCCCCGCTGCGCCTCGCCGACGCCCTGCAACGCGAACTCCCGGACGCCGAGGTGCGGTTCTCCACCACCACCCGCTCCCCGGTGTTCGCCCACGACCACCCCGGCTACGCGATCCGCACCCGGCTCGCCTTCACCGCCCACGACGACCCGGCCGGCGACGACTCCACCGAGCGCTACGCCTACAACGTCGCCCCCGGCAGCGACCCGGCCCGCCGCTTCGACACCGTCGTCCTGGTCGTCGACGACCCCGCCGACACCCCCGCCCTGCACTACGGCCCCGACGCCCTGCTGCCACGCCTGCGCACCACCACCGACCACGTGGTGCTCGCCGTTCTCCCGTCGTACCGCCCCGCGCCACCCGCCTGACGCCCCGCCGACCACCCGCTGACCGAGCATCACCCCTGCGCACCCCACCGAAGGCCCGGCATGACCCCACACACCGCCCCGTCCCCGCCCACCGCCCGCCCGCTGCACGGACCGGCCTTCTCCAGCTACCCGGCCGAGGACGTCACCTGGCTGCTCAAGGACCTCTCCGACGTCCACCTCGAAGCGCCCACCGAGGAGCGCGAGGAGGCCGTGCAGTCCGGCGGCGCCCACTACGCCGAATCGCTGCCCGTCGAGTACCAGCCCGACGCCGAGTACCAGCAGCTGTTCCACACCGCGCTGGACGCCTCCGCGGCCCGCCTCGCCACCGCCGTCGGCGCCGTCGCCGAGACGCTGCTGCGCGAACGCGGACCGCACCTGGTGCTCGCCTCGCTGGCCCGCGCCGGCACACCCGTCGGCGTCCTGATCCGCCGCTGGCTGGCCCACGCCCACGGCCTCGACGTGCCGCACTACACCGTCTCCATCGTCCGCGGCCGCGGCATCGACCGGGTCGCGCTCCAGCACCTCGCCGCCCACCACCGCCCCGCCGACGTCGTCTTCGTCGACGGCTGGACGGGCAAGGGCGCCATCACCCGCGAACTCGACCAGGCGCTCGCCGGCACCGGCTTCGACCCCGACCTCGCCGTCCTCGCCGACCCCGGCAGCTGCGTGCGCACCTACGGCACCCGCGACGACTTCCTGATCCCGTCCGCCTGCCTCAACTCCACCGTCTCCGGCCTGATCTCCCGCACCGTGCTGCGCGCCGACCTGACCGGGCCGGGCGAGTTCCACGGAGCCAAGTTCTACCGGCAGCTGGCCGGCGCCGACGTCTCCGCCCGGTTCGTCGACACCGTCGCCGCCGCGTTCCCCGCCGTCGCCGACGCCGTCGCCGCCGAGAGCGCCCGCCTCGCCACCGCCGACCGCACCCCCACCTGGGAGGGCTGGGCGGCCGTCGAACGCATCAGCGCCGAGTACGGCATCGACAGCGTCAACCTGGTCAAGCCCGGCGTCGGCGAGACCACCCGGGTCCTGCTGCGCCGCGTCCCCTGGCGCATCCTCGCCCGCCGCGGCACCGGCGCCGACCTCGACCACGTCCGGCTGCTCGCCGACCGGCGCGGCGTCCCCGTCGAAGAGGTCGACGACCTGCCGTACAGCTGCGTCGGCCTGATCCACCCGCGCTACACCCGTGGCGCCACCGGCGCGGACGGCACCGCCGTCCACACCTGACCCTGCCCCCGACCGAAGGAGACCCCGCCCGTGCCGCAGTTCCTGGTCGCCAGCGACCTCGACCGCACCCTCGTCTACTCCAACCGCGCGCTCGCCCTGGACGTGCCCGACCGGCTCGCCCCGCGGCTGCTCTCGGTGGAGGTGCACGACGGCAAGGCGCTCTCCTTCATGACCGAGAAGGCCGCCGAACTGCTCGCCGAACTCGCCGAGCAGGTCCCGGTGGTCCCGATCACCACCCGCACCCGCACCCAGTACGAGCGGATCAACCTGCCCGGCCCCACCCCCGGCTGGATCCCCCCGTACGCGGTCTGCTCCAACGGCGGCCACCTGCTGGTCGACGGCGTGCCCGACCCCGACTGGCAGCGCGAGATCCGCACCAGGCTGGACGCCGCCAGCGCCCCCCTGCCCGAGGTGGTCGAACACCTCGCCATCGCCGCCGACCCGGAGTGGACGCACAAGCGGCGGGTCGCCGACGACCTGTTCGCCTACCTGGTGGTCGAACGCGCCGAACTCCCCGCCGGCTGGATCGACGACCTCACCGCCTGGTGCGCCGACCGCGGCTGGACGGTCTCCCTCCAGGGCCGCAAGGTCTACGCGGTGCCCGCACCGCTCTCCAAGAGCGCCGCGCTCGCCGAGGTCCGCCGCCGCACCGGCGCGCAGACGGTCCTCGCCGCCGGCGACTCCCTGCTCGACGCGGAACTGCTGCTCACCGCCGACCACGGCTGGCGGCCCGGCCACGGCGAACTCGCCGAGACCGGATGGGTCGCCGACGGCGTCACCGCGCTCACCGAGATCGGCGTCGCCGCCGGCGAGGAGATCGTCCGCCGGATGCTGGCCCGGGTCCGGGCCGGCGCGGTGACGGCCGCCGCCGTCTGACGCACCGTCACCGCGCGGGCGGTCAGCCGCAGCAGCCGCCACCGCAGCAGCCGCCACCGCCGCCGCTCGGCGCGGGGGCGGCGGCACCGGCCGCGCCGGTGACGGCGACGGTCGACAGCAGCTTCACCGTGTCGGGGTGGCCCTGGGGGCAGACGGCCGGGTCGTTGGCCTGGGCCATCGGGCGGTTCAGTTCGAACGTGGCTCCGCAGGAGCGGCAGCGGAAGTCGTAACGAGGCATGGTCAGCAGGGTACCGAGGGGCGGCCGCGAACCGGTGCCCCCTCGGCCCCCGGTCCGGGCCGGTCCGGTTTGCGTCGGCCGGCCGCACCGGGTCCGCCCGGCGTCTCCGCTCGAACGACCGGTGTGTCCGGTGTGTTCGGTGTGTCCGGTCAGTGGCCCCGGATCATCGTGACCACCTCGGCCGCGGTCTCCCGCACCGCCGCCAACTCGGTCAGGAACTGCCAGTAGTCGGGGTGCCGTCCCGCCTCCTCCAGCGAGGCCACCGCCCGGTCCAGGCGGCCCACCGCCGCGTCCAGCGGACCGGCGTGCCGCGGATCCGGCGCTTGCCGGCCCGCCATCGCCAGCCGCTGCGCGTCGCGCAGCGCGAACCGGGCCCGCTCGATCTCCCGCTGCGGGTCGTGCTGCACCTCGTTCAGCTGTCGCAGCCGCTCGTTGACCGCCGTCACCGAGCCCTCCGCAGTGTCCAGCAGCGCCCGCACCGTGCCGATCGCCGCCGTGGCGTCCGCCCAGCGCTGGTCGCCGCGGGCCTTCACCGCGTCCGTCAGCCGCGACCGGGCGCTGCGCACCGCGTCCGCGGTCTGCGCGGACACGTGCTGCAGGTCCTGCCAGCAGGCCATCGAGAACCGCCGCCGCAGCTCGCTCAGCGCGGGCTCCACGGTGCCGGCCCGGTTCTCCAGCGCGTCGATGCGGGTCCGCAGGGTGCCCACCCGGCGGTCGATCTCCCCGGCCCGCTCCGGCAGGCCCGCCGCCTCCGCCCGGACCGCCTCGGCCCGCCGCACCACGTCCTCCGCGCGCTGCAGGGTGGCCGGCACGCCGTGCTGCGACACCCCCTGGTTCAGCCTGGTCAGCTCCGGCGCCAGCTCGGCCAGCCGGGCCGCCAGGTCGTCCGCCTTCAGCCCGGCGCCGCGGGCCTGCTCCAGCGCGGTGTGCGCGGCCAGCAGCGCCTGCTTGGCCCGCTCCACGGCCGGCGTGACCCGGATCAGCTGCGCCTCGGCGTGCTCCACCAGCGGCTGCAGCCGTCCCACGAACGTGCCCAGCTCGGTCCGCTTGGCGTCCAGCTCGCGCTTCGCCTGCTCCAACTGCTGCTTGGCGCGGAACGCCGCCGACGGGTCCAGCTCGGCCGCCTCCAGGTCGACCGCGTCCAGCGCGCCCAGGTAGGCCACCGTCACCTGGTCGATCCGGGCCACCAGGTCCGCGAACTCCTGCTCCACCCGACGGGCGGTGGCCGGCTCGCCCGCCGACTTCACCGTCTCCACGGCGAGCAGGGCGTCCCGCTGCGCCGAGTCCAGCTCGTAGAACGACTCCTGCGCCGCCTCCCGGGCCGCCCTGGCGTCCGCGCGCGCGCCGTCCCGACGGCCGCCGCCCCACCAGCCGCCCCGACCCCCGCCACCGCCGCCGGCCACCCTCACCACGCGCTCCCTGCTCCGTTCCGTCCAGTCACGCCACTCGCCATTCTTCCCGATCACCCGCCCCGCCCGGCACCCCCCGGGACACCCCCCTTCCGCACGGGGCGGCGAACCACTCCCGGGACCAGGTAGTCTGTCCACTCGTCGTGCGACCGGCCCCACCGGTCCACCGCGGCGGGGGCGCATAGCTCAGCGGTAGAGCGCCGCCCTTACAAGGCGGATGTCGGCGGTTCGAAACCGTCTGCGCCCACAGTGTGTGAACAGCACCGGAGCCCCGGACCAGAACCGGTCCGGGGCTTTTGACATCTCCGTCCGACATCGACGGGGCTTGCGGAGCAGCCGGTCGATGTCCGCCGGCGCCTCGCGCCGGGTGTCCCGACGCCCTTGCAGCGGCCACTCGATCCCGGTCCAGCCCGGAGTCCGGGCCGTTGCGCGAGGCCCGCCGCTCCTCATGCGGGAGGCCCTGCGGCACAGGAGCACCTGGGAGCCGCCGTCCTCGGCACCGGTCCGGCCGGTGCCCGCGCGCTGTACCCGACACGGCCCGCGAGCCTGGACCCCGAGGAACGAGGAAGCTCACCAATTCGCCGTAGGAGCGGCGACCTCGGGAGCTCATTCCACGGCCGCCGCTCCCTCCCGCTCCGTCGGGTTCGTCAGCTGCGGATCAGACGGCTGACGAAACCGGCCGCACACAGGCGCTCGAACGCGGCCCGGACCTCGGTCGGGACTTCCTGCGGGATGGTGAATCCCTTGGCGGGGTACAGCATCACCCGCTGCATGGCGCCCGCGAGCATGTCGATGACGAGCTTCGCGTCGCCGATGCCGGCGACGTAGTCGCTGAACTCCACCGGCTCCGAGGCGCACACCACGTCCACGTCGGGCCACAGCTGCCGGAAGGTGGCGAAGGACCGTCGTTCCTCGTACGGCTTGCACACCACGAGCACCGAGGTGACCGGAACCCGCGCGGCAGCCAGCACCTCTCGGGAGAAGACGACGTTCTGACCGGTGTTCGCCGCGTTCGGCTCAGCCAGGATCGCCGAATCGGGGACGCCGAGAGCCATGGCGTGCTCGCGGTAGTGAACCGCTTCACCGCGCGGAAAGCGTGCGGCGGTGGTCGGGCTGGTCGCCCCGGTGAAGACCACCAGCGGAAACAGGCCGTCGCGGTAGAGCCGCGCGGAGTGGCTCGCCACTCCCAGGTCGTGGCTGCCCAATCCGATTCCGACCGAGCACCGCTTGGGCGTGTGGTGCATCAGCTGGTAGTCCCAGACCACCTGCGCGTCGCGCCACGCGCTCGGGGTGACGTCCCGCTCTTCGCTGCCCCTGCTCGTCAAGCCATGCTCCCCTGATCGCCGTGGACGTCGTCCGAAGCCGCCGTTGCCGGCCACGTGACCACCGCATTGTCCGCTCTGCGTGAGGCTGTTCGGTGCGTTCGGCCTCCCCGGAGCAGCAGGCTGGACAGGGACGGCGCCGAACGGAGCGAGGGAGACGTCATAGAGGGGCTGGCTGGTTGCGAGTTTCGCCACTTCCTCAAGGGCCGCCCCGGCGCGGGCTGACAGCAGGTGGAAGTAGGCGGTGGAGACACGGTGTGACCAGTGACAGCAGCCCCGGACCCGATCGCGGTCCCGGGGGCCGCTCCTCTCGTTTCGTCGGCGGGAGGTGATTGCGGGGCGGCTGGTGGCCCGGTTGCATGGCGGGATGGAGAACGGTGGGGCCGGCCGGCCGGTGGTGTACGTGTTGGGGGCGGCGGCGGGGGCGGTGTTCGGGTTGCCCGGGGCGGTGCGGGAGGCTCGGGGGCGGGGGTGGGAGGTGGCGGTCGGGCTGACGCCGACGGCGCGGGGGTGGTTGGAGGCGCAGGTGCCTGAGTTGGAGGAGTTGACGGGGTATCCGGTGAAGTCGGCGTACCGGTGGCCGGGGCAGCCGGATGTGCTGCCGCCGCCGGACGCGGTGCTGTTCGCCCCGGCCACGTTCAACTCCTTCAACAGCCTGGCTCTCGGCCTGACCACGTCCTGGGTGGTCGGCTACGCGGCCGAGGCTCTCGGCAAGGGCGTCCCGGTGCTCGTCATGCCGTGCGTCAACACGGCGCTCGCCGCCCACCCCCAGTTCGTCCGCAGTGTGGCGACGCTGCGCGGGGCGGGCGTTCACGTCCTGCTCGGTGCGGGCGGCTTCGTCCCGAGCGAGCCCGGCAGCGGTGACGCCCGCCCGTATCCGTGGGACGCGGCGCTGCGGGCGGTGGCGGAGGTGCTGGGGCGGTGACGATTGAGGCGGAGTTGAAGGCCCGGGTGGCGGACCCGGCGGGACTGGTGGCGCGGCTGACGGCGTGGGCCGGGGAGCCGGGACGGGAGGAGGTGTACCGGGACGTGTACTTCGACCGTCCCGGTGGGGAGTTGGGGGCGGGCGGGGCCGAGGTGCGGGTGCGGACGGTGACCGGGGCGGCCGGGACGCGGGCGGTGCTGACCTACAAGGGTGCGGCGGTGGACGAGGCGTCGGGGTCGAAGCCGGAGACCGAGACGGCGGTCGGTGACCCGGCGGCGGCGCGGGCGATCCTGCGCGGGGCCGGCCTGGTGGAGACGCTCGCCTTCGAGAAGCACTGCCGGAACTGGGAGTTGACCGAGGACGGCCGTCCGCTGCTGGCGACCGTGGTGGAGGTGCCCGAACTGGCCGGAGTGTTCCTGGAGGTGGAGACCCCGGCCCGGGACGCCGCGGACCTGCCGGCGGCCCTGGCGGCCGTCCGCCGCGCGCTGCGCCGCCTCGGCGTGCCGGACGCGGACCTCACCACCGAGCTGTACACGGACGCCGTCGTCCGGGAGAGGATCGCGCACTGAGGCCGACCAGCCTGCGGGCCGACGCGCGAGCCGGCGTGCGGCCCGACGCCCGGCGCAGCGTGGGCAGCCCGTCGGGCGGAAGCCGAGCCCGGCCCGACGTTCAGAGCAGCTTGCGCGGTCCGACGGACGGAAGCGGGTCGGAGTCCTCCCGGTAGCGGTGCAGGAGGGCCTGCGCCGCCTCGCCGCGCAGCTTCGCGGCGAGGCGGGTCGGGAGCACCAGGGTGCAGAGCAGTCCTTCGCCGCCGGGGCCTTCGACGAGCCAGGAGCTCCAGGGGAGTTGGAGGGTGGCGGCGGGGCTGAAGGCGATCGGGCGGTGGCCGGCCAGCGGGAGGTCGTGCAGGCCGAGGCGGCACCAGCTGGAGAGGGTGAGGGTGCGTCGGGCGGGGTCGAAGCCGGCGGGCACGCAGTCGGTGATCCGGTCCGGTCCGATGCTCCGCAGGAACCGCAGGTTGCTCCGGGCGGAGAGGTGCCGTTCGGTGAACTCCTCGACGGCGGTGCGCAGTTCGGCGGCGTACCGGGCGGGGGTAGTGCCGGGGCGGAGCGGCAGGCGGATCTCGCCGAGCAGGTTGCCGAGGGCGCCGTCGGGCAGGCCGAGGATGCGTCGCAGGTTGACCGGCACGGTGAGGGTCTGTTCCCGGTCCGCCCGGCCGTCGAGTTCGCGCAGGGTGTGCAGCAGGTGGGCGCAGAACGCGTCGTTGACGGAGAGCCGGCGGCCGGCCTCGGCGGCGAGGGCGGTGCGCAGGCGTTCGGCCTCGGCGGAGGAGAACCAGAGCTGCACGGTGCGGTTGGCGAGGCCGGCGGCGGCGACGGTGCGCCGCAGTTCGGCGGCCTCCTCGGGGGAGGGCAGGCGCAGCGAGGGGGTGCCGCCGTCCTGGGCGGGCAGGTGGGCGTCGAGTTGGCGGTCGCGGTCGGCGGTGGGGGAGAGGGCGGGCGGTGCGGTGCCCTCGGTGCAGGCGGACCAGGTGCGCAGCAGCAGGGCGAAGGTGTGCATGTCGCCGACGGCGTGGTGCCAGGAGACGCCGAGGGCGCCGGTGCCGTCGGCGAGGCGGTTGAGCCGGACGGTGAGCAGCGGCAGGCGTTCGCGGCGGGCGTCGGCGGCGCGGACGTGGTCGACCAGGCCGTTGGCGGGCAGTGCCGTCCGGTCGAGGGCCTCGGTGAGGATCCAGGGGGCGTCGGCGACGGTGAAGGGGACGCCGGAGTCGTCGGTGTCGATGTGGAGGTCGCCGTCGGTGCCGGTGCGCAGGCGGCCGGCGAACTCGGGCAGCCGGTCGAGGGCGCGGGCGAGTCCGGCGGCGAGGGCGTCGGCGTCGAGGTGGCGGTCGTGGAAGAGGACCACGGAGACGGGGAGGTCGGCGAGCAGCAGGTCGCCGACGGAGCAGCGGACGGGACCGGGCCCGGGGCGGCCGGCCCGGACGGTGCGGATTTCGGTGTCGGACGTCAGCGTGCCGGTCATGCCGGTCCCCTCCCTGGAGTGACGGGGGAACCATAGGGGCCTGCGGGCGGCGGAAACCAGAGGTGTTCGAACGGTCGTTGACGCGGCGTCCGGGGGACCGGTTCCTGCTTCGGACAGGTATGTGGCGTTTCTCATACTGATGTCCGAAAGGGCCGGAACGGGGCGAGGTGCGGTTTTCGTCCCGGGATGAGACCCGACTTGCGGGGCCGAAACGAAGGCGAATCCCCTTGGACGATCATGCAATCGACGGAAACTGAGCCTATCAGTGCATTGAAACCCAGGTAAACGGTGGGCTGTCACCCTGACAAGCTGCGGAAACAGTGGGAGTTACGGTTCCCGCATGGTTCAGCTCGACAATCGCCCGCGGCCCGGCGCCGACGTCGCCGCCGGGTCGGACGCCCCCGGCGGCGTCCGGTCCAAGGGCCTCAACAGCAACTCGGTGGGCCTGCTCGGCAACGCCGTGATCGGCGTGTCCACGGTTGCCCCGGTGTACTGCCT
The DNA here is from genome assembly GCF_042734615.1 of Kitasatospora sp. NPDC059646. Taxonomy (NCBI): domain Bacteria; kingdom Bacillati; phylum Actinomycetota; class Actinomycetes; order Kitasatosporales; family Streptomycetaceae; genus Kitasatospora; species Kitasatospora sp. NPDC059646. The sequence goes on along the minus strand of NZ_JBHWDS010000049.1, from coordinate 41,980 downwards.
GACCACGACGCTGGGTACCACCGTGGCAGCCGTCGGCCTGCAGATGCCGGCGCTCTTCCTGGCCGGCTTCCTGCCGATGATGCTGGTGGCCTTCGCCTACCGGGAGCTGAACAAGGCGATCCCCGACAGCGGGACCTCCTTCACCTGGACGGTGAAGGCGTTCGGCCCGAAGGTCGGCTGGATGTGCGGCTGGGGCCTGGTGATCGCCACCATCATCGTGCTGTCCAACCTCGCGGGCGTCGCCACCGAGTACCTGTACCTGCTGCTCGGCGAGATCACCCGCAGCGACTCGGTCGCCGCGCTCAACGACAACAAGCTGGTGCACGTGGTCACCTGCCTGGGGCTGATCGCGATCGCCACGATGATCAGCTACCGCGGCATGACCGCCACCAAGGGCGTCCAATACGCCCTGGTCGGCCTGCAACTGGCCGTCCTGGGCCTGTTCGGCGTCATGGCGGTCGTCAAGGCCACCGGCCACGGCGCCGCCGGGTCGCTGCACTTCTCCTGGAGCTGGCTCAACCCGTTCGCGGCCAGCTCCTTCACCGCGTTCGTGGCCGGCCTGTCGCTGTCGCTGTTCATGTACTGGGGCTGGGACGCCTGCCTGAGCGCCAACGAGGAGACCGGCGGCAGCGAGAAGACCCCCGGGCGGGCCGCGATGCTCGCCATGGTCGTGCTGGTCGGCTCCTACCTGTTCACCGCCGTCGCGGTGCAGATGTACGCGGGCGTCGGCACCACCGGCACCGGCCTCGGCAACCCGGAGACCTCGTCCAACGTGCTCGCCGTGCTGGCCGGCCCGGTGATGGGCCCGGTCCTCGGTGTGCTGCTGTTCGTCGCCGTGCTGGCCTCCGCCTCCGCCAGCCTGCAGACCACCTTCATCCCGGTCAGCCGCACCGTGCTGGCGATGAGCGTCTACGAGGCGCTGCCCGCCTCCTTCACCACGGTCAACGAGCGGTACAAGACCCCGGGCCGGGCGATCGTCACGGCCGGCGTCGGCACCGGCGCGTTCTACACCGTGATGACGCTGGTCAGTTCGCACGTGCTGGCCGACACCATCGCCGCACTGACGCTGATGATCTGCTTCTACTACTCGCTGACCGCGTTCGCCTGCGCCTGGTACTTCCGCGGCGACTTCCGCAGGTCGCTGCGCGACGCGGTGCTCAAGGTGGTCTTCCCGGTGATCGGCGGCGTCACCCTGGCCGCGATCTTCGGCAAGTCGATGGTCGACATGATCGACCCGTCCTACGGCAGCGGCAGTTCGGTGTTCGGCATCGGCAGCGTCTTCGTGGTCGGTGCCGGTCTGCTGGCGCTGGGCCTGGTCGTGATGGCCGTGATGGTCCGCCGCAGCCCCGCGTTCTTCCGCGGCGAGGTGCTCACCCGCGACACCCCCGCGCTGATCATCCCCGACTGAGCCGGGGAGCACGTGCGAAGGGCCCCGGAACCGGGGCCCTTCGTGCGTTCGGGGCGCGCCGTCAGTACGCGACGGTGAAGCGCTCGCCGATGTGCTTCGGCTGCTCGATCTCGTCGACCAGGGCCACCGCGTAGTCCTCGGTGGAGATCCGGCTCTCGCCGTCCGCGCCGATCAGCAGGTCCTCCAGGCCGGTGCGGTAGGCGCCGGTGCGCTCGCCGGGGGCGATGGTGCCGGCCGGGGAGAGGTTGGTCCACCGCAGGTCGGTGACGGTGCGCAGGTAGTCCAGCGCGTCGCCGTGCGCGTGCATGATCTGCAGCAGGAACTCCGGCAGGCCCTCGGCGTCCCACACCTGCTTTCCGTCGGGCGTGCGCAGCGAGCCCGCGCCGCCCACCGTGATCAGCCGCGGCGCGTCCGCGCCCAGCGTGCGCAGGCCCGCCACCAGCGACTCGAAGGACGGCTCGATCAGCGCCTGGTGGCCCGGGCCGTCCCCGCCGCCGACCGCGCTGACCACGACGTCCGCGCCCTTGGCGTGCTCGGCGACCGACGCCGGGTCCAGCACGTCGCCGACCGCCACGGTCAGCGCGGGGTGGCTGAGCGTCAGCTTCGCGGGGTCGCGGACCACGGCGGTGACGGTGTGGCCGCGGCGCAGCGCCTCGGCCAGCACCCGGGAGCCGATGGTGCCGGTGGCGCCGTACAGGGTGATGGTGCTCATGGTGGAGGGTCTCCTTTGCCGTTTTCCGTCTGCTGTCCGACGGTACGGCGGGCCGTGCCCGGTGGACGAGGTGCCGAGCCGACAGCCCATGGTGAAAAACCGACAGCCGCCCGGTCAGCCCAGGTGGAACAGGGAGCCGTGGCCGGCGGCCACGGTGGCGGCGAGGACGGCCAGGTCGGCGAGGCCGAGGAGCAGGCCGAGGCGGGCCCGGACCGGGCGGGCGGTGCCGCGGTGCAGGGCGAGCGCGGCGAGGGCGACGGCCAGCGGGCCGAGGACCAGGTTGAACAGCAGCAGGCCGAGCAGGCCGAGGACGAAGGAGGCGACCGCGAGCTGGTCGGCCTCCGGGCGGGTGGTGCGCGGGGCGGTGGTGCGCGGGGTGGACACGGCGGACCCTCCTGGTCAGTGGCGGTGGGTGCGGGCGAGCCGCTCGCGGGCCGCGAACAGCAGCAGCCAGCCGGCGACGGCGGCGGCGGCGACCAGGAACACCGGGCCGGGCAGGTGGGCGGCGGCCCCGGCGAGCAGGCCGAGGGCGAGCAGGGCGAAGAGCAGCACGATGACACCTTCCCAATTTCGGCTAACAACTGTTCGCTGAAAGCTGGTCAGTACTCTAGCGGCGCTGGCCATTTTGGGCAAACAGTTGTTTACTGAACGCCGTGATCGAGACCCCCCACCCGACTCCCAGGAGCCGGCAGGCCCAGAAGCAGGCCAGTCGCCGCGCCCTGCTGGACGCCGCGCTCGCCCTGCTGGAGCAGCAGAACCTGAGCGGCCTCGGCGTGCGCGAGGTGACCAGGGCCGCCGGCCTGTCCCCGGCCGGCTTCTACCGGCACTTCGCCGACCTGGCCGAACTGGGCGTGGTGCTGGTCCAGGAGTCGCTGGCCAACCTGCACGAGATGGTCCGCGCGGTGTTCGCCGGCAGCGGTGGCCCGGAGCAGCTGATCGACCGCTCGGTCGAGGTGATCGACGCCCACGTCGCCGAGCACGCCGCGTACATCCGCTTCCTGGCCCGCGAACGGCACGGCGGGGTGAAGCCGGTGCGGGACGCGGTCGGCACGGAACTGCGGCGCTTCGCCGAGGAGTTGGCCGAGCTGCTGGCGCTGCGCCCGGAGCTGGCCGACTGGTCGGCGGGCGACCGCCGGATGCTGGCCGAGCTGTACGTGGACCGGATGGTCAGCACCGCGCTGGCGCTGGTCGAGGCCGACCCGGCCGAGCGGGCGGCGATCGCGGGGACGGCGCGCACCCAGTTGCGGCTGATCCACCTGGGAAGCCGTCACTGGAAGGCGGGTTGACGGACCGTCGGGCGGCGGTCGAGGGTGCCGCCGCCCTTGACAGGATGTCATGGGCGCGCCAATTTAGGGGGACCCCACGGCACCCCCACAGGGACCCCGCATCCCGAGAGGCACCCTCATGAAGAAGCCGCTCATCGGCGCGCTCGGCACCGTCCTGCTCGCCGGGACCGCCCTGGTCACCGCCACCCCCGCGTCCGCCGTCACCGTGAACCTGGCCGGGACGGTCGCGCTCAGCAACTGCTCCGGCTCGCTGATCCGGATGCCCAACTCGGTGGACACCGACCCCGGGCTGATCCTCACCAACGGCCACTGCCTGGAGACCGGCATGCCGTCGCCCGGCCAGGTGATCACCGACAAGGCGTCCTCGCGCAGCTTCACCCTGCTCAGCTCCACCGGCGGCAGCCTCGGCACGGTGCGCGCCAACCGGGTCGTCTACTCGACGATGACCGACACCGACGTCACGATCTACCGGCTGAGCACCACCTACGCGAGCATCAAGAGCCGCTACGGGATATCGCCGCTGACCATGTCCACCACCCACCCGGTGGCCGGCAGCGCGATCAAGGTCCCCTCGGGCTACTGGAAGACCATCTACTCCTGCAACGTGGACGGCTTCGCCTACCAGTTGAAGGAGGGCGGCTGGACCTTCAAGGACTCGCTGCGCTACACCTCCGGCTGCAACATCATCGGCGGCACCTCCGGCTCCCCGGTGGTCGACGTCAACAGCGGCCAGGTCGTCGCCGTGAACAACACCATGAACGAGGACGGCCAGACCTGTACGTTGAACAACCCGTGCGAGGTGGACCCGAACGGCGCGGTGGCGATCCACCAGGGCATCGGCTACGCCCAGGAGACCTACACCATCCCGAACTGCTTCGCCGCCGGCAACGTGCTCGACCTGACCCGGGCAGGCTGCGTGCTGCCCCGCCCGTAGCCGAGCCCACCCGCGCGCAGCCACCCGGGCATCCCCTCCTCGGGTGGCTGCGCGCGTTCGCCGGTCAGAGCAGGCGGCGCAGCAGCCGGGACTTCCCCGGGGTGAACGGCGGGTAGGCCAGTCGCAGGGTGTCCAGGGCCAGCGGCTTCGCCAGCACCGCCTTGGTGTGGCTGAACGTGTCCACCGAGTACCGGCCGTGGTAGCCGCCCTGCCCGCTCTCGCCGACACCGCCGAACGGCAGCCCGGGGACGGTGAGATGGGCGTTCGGGATGCCGAACGACAGCGCCCCCGAGGAGGTCTCGGCGGTCAGTCGCCGCCGGGTCCGCGCGGACGCCGTGAAGGCGTACAGCGCCAGCGGCTTGTCCCGGGCCGTGATGAACGCGATCGCGGCGTCCAGGTCCGGCACCCGGACGATCGGCAGCACCGGGCCGAAGATCTCCTCGCGCATCACCGGCGCCTGCGGGTCGACGTCCGCCAGCACCGTCGGCGCCAGGTAGCGCTCGGCCCGGTCGTGGCCGCCGCCGGTCACCAGCCGGCCGTCCGCCAGCAGCGCCGTCAGCCGGTCGAAGTGGCGCTCGTTGACGATCCGCCCGTAGTCCGCGCTGCGGGACGGGTCCTCGCCGTACATCTCGCGGATCGCGGCGGTCAGTTCGGACTCCAGCGCGGGCGCGGTGTCGCCGATCGCCAGCACGTAGTCGGGGGCGACGCAGGTCTGGCCCGCGTTCATGAACTTGCCCCAGACGATCCGGCGGGCCGCCGCCGCCAGATCGGCGCCCGGATCCACCACGGCGGGGCTCTTGCCGCCCAACTCCAGCGTCACGGGCGTGAGATGGCGGGCCGCGGCGGCCATCACGATCCGGCCGACGGCCCCGTTGCCGGTGTAGAAGACGTGGTCGAAGCGCTGCTCCAGTACGGCGGTGGTCTCCGGCACGCCGCCCTCGACCACGGCCACGGCCTGCGGATCGAGCACCCGCGGCAGCCAGTGCGCGAGCGCCGCCGAGGTCGCCGGGGCGAGCTCGCTGGGCTTCACCAGCACGCAGTTGCCGGCGGCGAGCGCACCGACCAGGGGTGCCAGCGCCAGCTGCAGCGGGTAGTTCCACGGGCTGATCACCAGCACCGTGCCGAGCGGCTCGCGCACGGTGCGGGCCCGGGCCGGCGCGAGCGCCAGCGGCACCGCGACCCGGCGCGGGCGCAGCCAGCGGGCCAGGTGGCGCAGGGTGTGGTCGATCTCCTTGATCGTGAACCCGATCTCGGTGACGTACGCCTCGGTCGGGCTCTTGCCGAGGTCGGCCTCCAGGGCGGCGGCGAACACCTCCTCCTGCTCGACCAACAGGCTCCGCAGGGCGCGGAGTTGGGCTTTCCGCCAGGCGATCGGCCTGGTCCGGCCGGTGGCGAATGCGGCCTGCAGGCGGGCGACGACGACGGCGGGAGCGGCGGCGGCCGGGGCGGCGGCGGGCAGGGGCTGGGCGGGCGTGGAAACGCCGGTGGGAGCGTTCATGGCGTCGAGCTTAAACGAAACGAAGGAGTTTCGTTTCGTTTTGGCTCGCCCCGTAACCTGGTCCCCATGACCCGCACCGCACCCCCAGCGACCCCGCAGCCGGCCGCGAAGAGCGCGCCGCGCCGGGGCCGCCCCCGCGACGCCGCCCGCGACCGGGCCATCCTGGACGCCACCCTGGCCGTCCTCGCCGAGAGCGGCTACCGCGCCCTGACCACCGCCGCGGTCGCCGCCCGCGCCGGCGTCTCCACCGCCACCCTGTACCGGCGCTGGTCCTCCAAGGACGAACTGGTCGTCGCCGCGGCCGCCACCCACATCGAGGACGTCCGCGCCCAGCCCGACACCGGCAGCCTCGAAGGCGACCTGCGGGTCCTGCTCCGCGACAAGGCCGCGGCGCTCACCGGCGAGCCCGGCCGCCTGATGCAGGCACTGGTCGGCGAGGCCGCCCAGAACACCGCGCTGGCCGACGCCCTCACCACCGCCTTCCTCGAACCCGTGCACCGGCGCGTCGACGAGGCGGTGCGACGGGCGGTGGAGCGCGGCGAGATCGGGGCCGTCCCGGACGCGGAGCTGCTCGGCGCGGTGGTGGTCGGGCCGCTCATGAGCCGCTTCCTGCTCACCCCCCGCCCGGACCAGGTCGACCCGGCCACGGCGCAGGCCACGGCCGACCGCTTCCTGCCGTTCGCGCTCCGGGCGGTGGGGGCTCCGGGGGCGGCCGTCGACCCGAAGCGGTTCTGACCGCGCGCCCGCAGCTCGGCCTCGCCGTTCCCCGAGCCCCCGACGGGGCTTTCGCCGATGGTCTTTCTGAAGCGGTGAATCGGTGCTTCAATCCTTGGCGTGGCCTATCGACGCACCGCCGCCGTTCAGGCCCGGCTCGACGGGCAGCGCGAGGCCGTCGTGCGGGCCGCCGTCGCGCTGCTCGCGGAGCGCGGGTACGCGGGGTGTTCGATGGCGGCCGTCGCGGAGCGGGCCGGGATCGCCACCGGCAGCATGTACCAGCACTTCGACGGCAAGGCCGATCTCGCGGTGACGCTGTTCCGGACGGTCTGCGGCCGGGAGATCGACGCCGTCACGGAGGCGGCCGAGCGGGCGGCGGATCCGCTGGACGGGATCGCCGCGGTGGTGGCGACCTTCGCCGCCCGGGCCATGAAGTCGCCGCGGCTGGCGTACGCGCTGCTCGCCGAGCCCGCCGACACGGTCGTCGAGGCCGAGCGGCTGGTGTTCCGGCGGGCGTTCCGGGACCTGATCGCCGGGCGGATCGACCGGGCCGTCGCGGCCGGCCAACTCCCGCCCCAGGAAGCCCGATTGACTGCCGCCGCGATCGTCGGCGCGGTCGGGGAGGCGCTGGTCGGCCCGCTGACCGACGGGCAGCCGCCGGAGGCCGTGCTGCCCGCGCTCGTCACCTTCACCCTGCGCGCCCTGGGAGGGCACTGATGGCAAGCACCCACGAGGTCACCAACCAGGTGCCCGACCCGTACGGGCACGACGTCGCCGAGGACCCCACCCTGCTGGGCGCCCTGGAGCGGGCCGGCGCGGGGTGGGCCGCCGGCGAACTGCACGCCCTCGGGCGGCTGGCCGGCACCGAGCGGGCCGCCGACTGGGGCCGGCTGGCCAACGAGAACCCGCCGGTGCTGCGCACCCACGACCGCTACGGGCACCGGGTCGACGAGGTCGAATTCCACCCCTACTGGCACGAGTTGATGCGGACCGCGGTCGAGCACGGCCTGCACGCGGCGCCGTGGCGGGACGACCGGCCGGGTGCGCACACCGCCCGGGCCGCGAAGTTCTACGTCTGGGGCCAGGTCGAGGCGGGCCACACCTGCCCGATCTCGATGACGTACGCCGCCGTGCCGGCCCTGCGCACCAGCCCCGAACTGGCGGCCGCGTACGAGCCGTTGCTCGCGGCCCGGGAGTACGACTTCGGGCTGCGCGAGCCGCACGGCAAGCGCGGGCTGATCGCCGGCATGTCGATGACGGAGAAGCAGGGCGGCTCGGACGTCCGCACCAACACCACGCGCGCCGTCCCGGCCGGCGACGGCACGTACCGGCTGGTCGGGCACAAGTGGTTCACCTCCGCCCCGATGTCCGACCTGTTCCTGACGCTCGCCCAGGCGCCGGGCGGGCTGTCCTGCTTCGTGCTGCCGCGGGTGCTGCCCGACGGCAGCCGCAACGCGCTGCGCCTGCAGCGGCTGAAGGACAAGCTCGGCAACAAGTCCAACGCGTCCGCGGAGCTCGAGTACGAGGACGCGGTGGGCTGGCTGGTCGGCGAAGAGGGCCGCGGGGTGCGCACCATCATCGAGATGGTCAACATGACCCGGCTGGACTGCACCGTCGGCGGCGCGTCCGCGATGCGGTACGGCGCGCTGCGGGCCGTCCACCACGCCACCCACCGGCGGGCGTTCGGCAAGGCGCTGGTCGAGCAGCCGCTGATGCGCAACGTCCTCGCGGACCTGGTCGTCGAGTCGGAGGCCGCCACCGCGATCGCGATGCGGCTGGCCGAGGCCACCGACCGGGCCCTCGGGGGCGACGAGCAGGAGGCCCGGTTCCGCCGCCTGGGCCTGGCCGTCGCCAAGTACTGGGTGTGCAAGCGCGGCCCGGGCCACGCCGCCGAGGCCCTGGAATGCCTGGGCGGCAACGGCTACGTCGAGGAGTCCGGCATGCCGCGGCTCTACCGGGAGGCCCCGCTGGTGTCGATCTGGGAGGGCTCCGGCAACGTCGCCGCGCTGGACGCGCTGCGCGCGATGGCCCGCCAGCCCGAGTCGGTGGCCGCCGTGTTCGCCGAGCTCGACGCCGCGAGCGGACTCGACCGGCACTTCGACGCCGCCGTCGCCGACCTCCGCAAGGACCTCGCCGACCCCGAGCACCTGGAGTACCGCACCCGGCGGCTGGTCGAGCGCCTCGCCCTGACCGTCCAGGCGTCCGTGCTGCTGCGCCACGGCCACCCCGCCGTCGCCGAGGCGTTCACCGCGACCCGCCTGGCCGGGGACTCCGGCCTCGCCTACGGCACCCTGCCCGCCGGCGTCGACACGGAGGCGATCCTCGCCCGCGTCCCGTCCCTGCCGACCGGCGCCCGGGGCGACGGATAAGCGCTGCTAGCGTGGCGGGCGAGTTCGATTCCCCCGTGTGCTGTGAAGGGTTGCGCCGGCGATGGCCAAGTTCCTGCTGAGTCTGCATCTGCTGGTCGCCGTGCTGTGCGTCGGCCCTGTCGCGGTGACGGTGAGCATGTTCCCGCGCAAGGCGAAGGCCGCGCTGGCGGCGGGGCCGGAGCAGGCGAGCGCGCAGGCCTCGGTGCGGATGCTGCACCGGATCACCAACGTGTACGCGCTGATCGGGATCGCGGTGCCGCTGCTCGGCGTGGGCACCGCGCAGGCGATGCACGTGCTGGGCAACGCCTGGCTGATCGCCTCGATGGTGCTGACCGCCGTCGCGGCGGGCGTGCTGCTGCTGTTCGTGCTGCCCGGTCAGCAGGCCACCGTGGACGCGCTGGACGCGACCGAGAACCAGGAGGCGGAGACGGCCCGGGCCACCGGCATGCTGAAGATGCTGCCGATGACCGCGGGCCTGTTCAACCTGCTGTGGGCGGTCGTCCTGGTGCTGATGGTCATCCGGCCGGGGTCGACGAACGGTGCGTGACGCCGCGCACCTCCAACCCGGCCAGTAGCTCGGCGGTGGCGGCCGCGACGGCGGCCACCGCCGCGTCGAACGCCTCCCGGTTGTGGGCGGCGGGGGCCCGGAACCCGGAGATCTTCCGGACGTACTGGAGCGCCGCCGCGTGCACGTCCTCGGGGGTGGCGTCGGGCGTCATCGGCGGGCGGAGCGTCTTGATGCTTCGGCACATGCCTCCAGTCTGCTCCGCCGGGCCGACACTCAGCCGGGGAACCGGCGGATCCGCACCCCGGCCCGCTTGACGGCACGCGCCACGACCGCCGTCTCGGCGCGCCGCACCCCGAGCGCGCCCAGCACCTCGGTGTGGAAGCGGTACAGCGCCGCGTGGTCCGGGCAGAACACGGCGGCCATCAGGTTGGTCGGCCCGCCGGTGGCCAGCACCCCGTGCACCTGCGGGTGCCGGGCCAGCGCCGCGCCGGCCGCGGCGAGCCGCCCGGGCGGCACCTCCAGCCACAGGTTGGCGTCCACCCCGACGCCCAGCAGCCGCGGGTCCACGCTCACGTGGGTCCGCAGCAGTCCGCCCTCCGCGAGCCGGCGCAGCCGCCGCCGGACCGTCGACTCGGGCGTGCCCGAGGCCGCGGCCAGCGCGGCGTGCGAGCGGCGGGCGTCCACCGCCAGCAGGTCCAGCAGGCGGTGGTCGAGCGGGTCCGGCTCCGGCGGCGGGCCGGTCGGCGGCGGCGGGGCCAGCAGCGCCTCCTGATCGGCCGTCAGCGCGCCGCAGCGCCACGCCGAGGCGTCCGCGAACAGGTGCAGAACGGCGTGCGCGGTGGACTCCACCACCGCGTCGGTGGCCGGGAGCTGCCCGTACAGCAGCCGGTCGCGTCCGGCCGCGCCGCCGAGCACCACCGCCGACACCTCCTGCCCGCCCAGCATGACGTCCACGAACGGGACGTCGTCCCGGGCGGCCAGGGCCAGCGCGATCGCGTCGACCCGGCCGCGCAGCACCCGCACCCGCAGCAGCAGCGCGTCGAGCGCCGCCGCCCGGGTGTCCGGCATCCGCACCACCCGGACCGCGCCGGTGCCCTGCAGCCGGCCCAGCCGCCTGGTCACGGTGCGCGCCGACACTCCCAGCACCTGCGCGATCCGCCCGACCTCCGCCCGCCCGTCCACCTGCAGCGCGTGCACCAGCTGCCGGTCGAGCGCGTCCAACACCGTGGCGGGATCCGCCGCGTCCGTGTCCATGCTGTCCGATCCCCGTCGAATTCCCCGCCCGGGACGTCCCGAAGCGCCGCCCTGACGGTACTCCTGGAGGCCCGTCGCACCGAAGGAGCACCCACCGTGAAGGACGTCCTGGCCGGCACCGAGAAGGCCCTGCGCGAGGTCGGAGAACGGCTGAGGGAGCGTCAGCCCGCCGAGCCCGTCGAGGCCGCCACTCCGCAGCAGGCGCACGCCGCGTTCGAGGCGATCGACCGGCCCGCCGCCGCCCTGCTCCGCGAACGGCTCACCGCGCTGCGCCCGGCGGCCGGCTGGCTGGACGGCGAATGGGAGCAGGACGTGCCGCGCAGCGGCGAGTGGTGGCTGTGCGACGCCACCGACGGCGCCGTGCAGTACCTGAGCGCGCTGCCGCAGTGGGCGGTCACCGCGACCCTGCTGCGCGACGGCGCGCCCGTGCTCGCCGTGGTGCACGCGCCGCTCGCCGGCACCACCCACACGGCGACCGCCGGCGGCGGCGCCCGGCTGAACGGCCGCCCCTGCGCGCCGCGTCCGCGCACCCTGGCCGGCGCGGTCGCCGCCACCTCGCAGCCGCCGCTGGTCGGCCGCGACCCGCGGGCGCTGCACGCCGCCGGGGCCTCGCTGGCCGCCGTCCTGCCGCGCGTCCTCGCGGTGCGCAACCTCGGCCCGACGGCGCTGCAGATCGCCCAGGTCGCCTCCGGACACCTGGCGCTGTTCTGGCAGTTCGGCGCCGACCCGGCGAACCTGCTGCCGGGCGCGCTGCTGGCCGCCGAGGCCGGGGCCGCCGTCACCGACGCCGAGGGCCGGCCGTGGACGCCGTCCGCGCCGTCCTTCGTCGCCGCAGCGCCCGGCGTGCACGCCGAACTCCTGGACGTGCTGCGGCCGGTGTGACCACGGGGCGGCCGACCGGCCCGGCGGGGCCGTCACCGCCACCGGGCGGACGTGGTGTCAATCGGCCCGGAACGGGGAGTGGTCGGCGCTTCCCGAGCCCCTGCTCCGGGCCGGCGCCGCTCGACGCGGAGCGGTCTGGGAACCGGGGTCACAGCCTGCCCAGCTCCGGCGGGAGAGTGGCCGCCGCGGTGAACACCGCGTCCGGGGTGGTGAGTTCGAGGTAGTGCAGGTCGCCGTGCCGGTGCCGGAGGGGCGGGTCGAGCGGCAGTGCGGACAGGTCGAGCTGCGGCAGGGTGTCCAGGGTGGCCCGGCCGAGCTTGATCATCGCCTCCTTGCGCACCCACTGCCGCAGGAACGCCCGGGTCGGGTCCGGGTGGCTGCGGAGCAGCTCGGTCTCGGCGGGGCTGAGCACGTGGCCGAGCGCGGCCGGGTCGTTGGCGCGCGGGCCCAGGTGTTCGACGTCCACGCCGACCGGGACGGGGCCGGCCGCGGCGGCGATGGTCCCGCCGGTGTGGGACAGGCTCAGGTGGACGCCGGGGCGGTCGGTGAGCAGCGGCCGGCCGTGGCCGGTCCGCCCGCAGCCGGGGCACTGCTGGCCGAACGCGACCTCGGCGGCGTCGATGCCGAGATGCGCGGCCGCACAGTACCGGACCAGCAGGTGGGCCGCCAGGTAGTCGTCGCGGTCGGCGGGACGGCGGAACCGGTCGGCGCGGGCGCGTTCGACGTCGCTGAGCAGCCGTTCGTCGGCGTCCGGGCGGGCCAGCACCTCGGCCGTGGTGGCGAGCAGGGCGAGCGGGTGGTTCGACACAGGTCTCCTTGTCCGTGCGGGCGCCGTGACCGGTTGTCCTGCCAACCTAGCCCGTTCGAATGAGTTTTCGGCGTGTCCGGGGCCGGAGGTCCGGTTCGTGCCGGTTCGGCGCTTTTGCTGACGGTGTCTGCTGCCCGCGGACTGACCGACCGTCAACGAGAGGGGTGTCCGTGCGACACGGCATCCGAACCAAGAACCGGATGGCCCGGCTTGCGGCGGTGACAGTGCTCACCGCCGCTCCAGTGATCACTCTGGCCTCGATCGGACAGGCGGACCAGCTGGCCCCGCCGCTCGGGCCGTGCGTCGGCACCTGTCCCGATCCGTTCCCACCGCTGAACAACGGCGACTTCGCCGGCTCCGACAGCACCATCAACGTGTTCGTCGGCGGCGACTACACCGTGCAGGGCCGGTCCGCCGAGGCCGAGGGGAAGATCGTCACCGTCCACGACCTCGTCGTCAACAAGGACGGCGGCGGCCTGTTCAACATGGGCGTGGTCGGCGTCGGCTCCCGGGTCGCCCCGCCGACCGGCACCGACCACGTCACGGTCGGCGGCGCGGTCGACATCCTGCCCGGCAACCGGGTGGCGATCGGCGGCGTCGACTCGCAGGAGACCCGCTGGGGCAACATGGTCTACGGCACCACCGAGACCGGCACCGTCGAGTTCGCGCCCCCCGGCGCACTGCGCCAGGACCCGGCGGCGATCGAGCCGTTCGCCGGCCTCACCCCGGTGATCGAGGGCCACTCCAGCTGCATGGGCGAGCAGACCGCCACCGGCGAACTGCTCGTGGAGGGCAACCTGTACACCTTCGTCGGCGACGGCCGGAGCATGCGCCAGGTCTTCAACGTCGACCGGAACATCGGCAGCGACACCGCCGCCGGCGACATCGTCTTCGCCGGCATCCCGGCCGGCGCGACGGTGATCGTCAACATGGTCGGCCCGGACCCGGTGCTGATCCGCACCAACACGGGCAGCGGCTTCCCCGGCGACCAGCTGACGGAGATGCAGCCGCTGCTGATGTGGAACTTCCCGGAGGCCGCGAACGCGACGATCTCCGGCGGCGCCCAGTTCCAGGGCTCGATCATGGCGGGCAACCCGGCCGGCACCGTCACCATCTCCACCCCCGGCACCAACGGCCGGGTGTACCTCGCCGGCAACCTGGTCCAGGAAGGCTCCGCGGGCACCGAACTGCACGCCTACCCGTTCAACGGCGACCTGCCGACCTGTGCGGAGAGCCCGTCGCCCACGCCGACGAGCCCCAGCCCCAGCCCCACCGAGAGCCCGAGCCCCACCCCCAGCCCGAGCCCCACGCCGACGCCGAGCCCCACGCCGACGCCGAGCCCGACTCCGACTCCGTCGCACACGCACACGCACAGTCCGCACCCGTCGCCGTCGGAGACGGACTGCCCGCCGACTCCGACGCCGTCGCACACCCACACGCACAGTCCGCACCCGTCGCCGTCGGAGACGGACTGCCCGCCGAGCCCGTCGCCGTCGCACACGCACACGCACAGTCCGCACCCGTCGCCGTCGCACACGCACACGCACAGCCCGCATCCGACGCCGTCGCACACCCACACCCACAGCCCGCACCCGACGCCGTCGCACACCCACACCCACAGCCCGCACCCGACGCCCTCGCACACGCACGAGCACAGCGAGCACCCCACGCCCTCGCACACGCACGAGCACAACAAGCCCTCGCCGAGCGTGGAGACCACCCACCCCGGCGGCCACCTGCCGAACACCGGCAGTGACCTGGTCGCCCCGGTGGCCGGTGCCGCCGCGGTGCTGCTGGGCCTGGGCGGCGCGGTGTTCGCCTTCGCGCGCCGCGGTCGCAGCCGCCGGCACTGACGCCCCGAGGCGGACGGCCGACAACTGAAGAACGCGTGAGCGGCCGGAACCCCGCGGGGCTCCGGCCGCTCCGGCGTGTCCGACGGGCCGTCAGGTGACCTCGCCGCGCCGGGCGAAGCGGTCCTCGCGCCACTCCCCGGAGGCCAGCACCTCGCGCAGCGCCGTCGCCGCGTCGTGCACGTCCGTCCGGGACAGGTACAGCGGGGTGAAGCCGAACCGCATCAGGTCGGGAGCCCGGAAGTCGCCGATGACGCCGCGGGCGATCAGCGCCTGGACGATCCGGTAGCCCTCCGGGTGCCGCAGCGCGACCTGGCTGCCGCGCCGGGCGGGGTCGCGGGGCGTCACCGCCTCGACGTCCAGATCGGCCGTCAGATGCATGAACAGGTCGGTGAGTTCGAGGCTCTTGGCGCGCACCGCGGCCGGGTCGGCCAGCTCCCACACGTCGAGCGAGGCCTCCAGTGCGGCCAGGCCGAGCACCGGCGGCGTGCCGGTCAGGAAGCGGGTGACGCCCTCGGCGGGGCGGTAGCCGGGCTCGAAGTCGAACTGCCGGGCGTGGCCGAACCAGCCGGTCAGCGGCTGCCGGGCGGCCGCGTGGTGGCGCTCGGCCGCGTACAGGAAGGCGGGCGCGCCCGGGCCGCCGTTCAGGTACTTGTAGCCGCAGCCGACCGCGAAGTCCACGCCGGCGGCGTCGAGTTCGATCGGCAGCGCGCCGGCGGTGTGGCACAGGTCCCAGACGGCGAGCGCCCCGGCCCGGTGGATCCGCTCGGTGACGGCCGCCATGTCCAGCAGCTCGCCGGTGCGGTAGTCGACGTGCGACAGCAGCACCACGGCGGTGTCCTCGTCGAGCACCGCGTCCAGCTGCGCCGCCGAGTCCAGCAGCACCGGCCGGGTGCCCGGGTGGAGGCCGGCCAGGCCGTCCGCGATGTACAGGTCGGTGGGGAACGCGTGCCGCTCGGCCACCAGGGCGCCGCGCCCGGGGCGCAGCCGCAGGGCCGCCCCGAGCACCTTGAACAGGTTGACGGAGGTCGAGTCGCAGACCACCACCTGGCCGTTCGCCGCGCCCAGCAGGTGCGCGCCGAGGCGGTCGCCGAGCCGGCCCGGCTGGTGGAACCACCCGGCGTCGTTCCAGGACCGGATCAGCCCGGTGCCCCACTCGTCGGCGACCACCTTCGCCAGGTGGGCGGGCGTGTGGCGGGGCAGCGCGCCGAGCGAGTTGCCGTCCAGGTAGAGCACGCCCTCGGGCAGCGTGAAGCGCTCGCGCAGCGGGTGCAGCGGGTCGGCGGCGTCGAGGGCCGCGCACTGCTCGCGGGTGGGAGCCATCATGTGCGTTGTCACAGTTCGTTCCTGACGGACCACAGTTCGGGGAAGACGTCCTGGTCGGCGGAGTGCTTCAGCCAGCTCAGTCCGCTGGAGCCGCCGGTGCCGGGCTTGCCGCCCATGGTGCGCTTCACGGCGGAGTAGTGGCGCTGCCGCCAGCGGGTGACCCGCTCCGCGGTGTCGAGCAGCGCCTCTCCGAGGCGCGCCAGGTCGGCGAGCTCCGGGTCGGTGTAGACGGCGCGCCAGGCGGCCTCGACGGCGTCGTCGTGCGGGCGGCGGGCGGCGGCCGGGGAGGCGGGTATCGTCAGGCCGCGCCGGGCCAGCACGGCCAGCGCCTCGTCGTACAGGCTGGGGGTGCGCAGCTCGGCGAACAGGTCGTCGTACTCGGCGGGGGAGTCCTGGTACATGGTGAGCAGGTTCTCGCTCTTGTTGCCGAGCAGGAACTCCAGCCGCAGGAACGCCGAGGACTGGAAGCCGGAGGCCTCGCCGAGCACCGGCCGGAACGAGTTGAACTCGGCGGGCGTCATGGCGGCCAGCAGGTCCCAGGACGAGACGAGCACGTCCTGGGTGTGCTGGCCGCGCCGCAGCGCGTCGCCGGCGGCCTGCAGGTCGTCCTCGCGGAGCGCGGCGCGGGCGGCGGTCCAGTCGCGGTGCAGCAGGTCGAACAGCAGCTCCATCACCTGGGTGGTGACGATGAACGTGTACTCCGAGGGCTCCGCGCTGCGGGGCTGCTGGAGCGAGTGCAGTTCCGACAGGCGCACGTACCGGGCGTACGGGGTGGTCGCGTCGGGTGCCTGCTCGTCGCCGAACCGCAGGTTGGGCCGGTGGGTCTGCCCGGTCATGGCCGGTACCTCCTGGTTCCGCCCGCTCCGGGGTGCGGCGGGCGCCACCATTGTGCGGCGCGGCGGCCTGCACTTGAATGGGCGTCGTAGCCCGATCGGCGGCAATGGCCTGCTGTTCGAAAGGCGCTGCGCCCCGATCGCCTGACGAACGCAAAGGAGCCGACGATGGACGCGGTGGACCGCCTGCTGCTGGCCGAGCTGCAGGCCGATGCCCGGCTGTCGTACAACGAGCTGTCGCGCCGGGTGAACCTGTCCCCGCCGGCGGTCGCCGAGCGGGTCCGCCGGCTGGAGGCGGACGGCGTGATCACCGGCTACCACGCGCACCTGGACCCGGCGAAGGCCGGCGCGGCCGTGATGGCCCTGGTGACGGTGCAGTGCTACGGGCCGCGCTGCGTGCTGCGCGACCCGGAGGTGGCGCACTGGCCGGAGGTCTTCCAGCTGCACCGGGTGACCGGCGGCGCGTGCTGCGTCCTGCTGGTCGGCGTCCCCGACATGCCGGCCTTCGAGCGGCTGACCGACCGGCTCGGCGGCTACGGCCAGCCGACCAGCTCGATGATCCTGTCCAGCCCGGTGCCGTGGCGGGCGATCCAGGCGTCCTGACGGGCGGTCAGTAGCCGTTCTCGGACGGGGCGAGGTGCACGCCGAGGCTCTCCAGGCCGTACAGGAACATCTCCACGCCGACGGCGGCCAGCAGCAGCCCGAGCAGTCGGGACACCACCTCCAGCGAGGTGCGCCGGCTGGCCCGCAGCAGCGGGGCGAGCAGCAGCACGCACACGCAGTCGACGGCGATCACCGCGATGTACATGGCGGCGACCGTGGAGTGCCATTCGAGGCTGTCGCGGGTGAGCGACTCGACCAGCAGCGCGGTGATCGCCAGCGGACTGGCCACGTACGGCAGCAGCAGTTCGCGGATGCCGTCGGCCAGGGGGTTGGCGAGGTGGCCCTCGCTGCTGCCGCCGCCGAGGTGGACGCCGAGCACCAGGGCCACCGCGTAGATGAAGAAGATCACCCCGCCGGCGATCTGCAGCGACTGGTCGGAGATGTGGAACAGCGCCGCCGTGAAGTCCGCGGTGTACGCCAGCGCCAGCCCGACCAGCGCCGCGACCAGCGAGGACACCAGGGTGAGCCGGCGCAGTTCGGCGAGCGTGCGGGTCTGGCTGAGCCGGGCGAAGGCCAGCAGCACCTTGGGCGGGCCGACCACGGCGAAGAAGGTGACGAAGACGGTGCTCAGGGTGATCGCCGACATGGCCCCATGATGGGCCGTCAGCGCAGCCGGACGACGACGCCACCCTGGCGGAGCACGTCGAGGATCGCGTCGAAGTAGGAGCGCTCCTCGTCGTCGGGGCCGGTGACCCGGCGGGTGAGGGCCTGGGCGGAGACCATCGCGTGGCGCCAGATCAGGACGTACGGGGGCTCGGGGGTGAAGCCGCCGCGCAGCACGTCGGCGAGGGCGTCCAGGTTGCGGCCGTAGTAGCCGTCCGGGGCGTGCACGGCGCGGCCGAGTTCGGCCCAGAAGGCCGGCTCGTCGGTGACCCGGTCGCCGTGCAGGACGTACTCGGGCGGCTGCGGTGCGGTGGGCATCGGGAGTCTCCCTGCGGGGTGGATCGGGTCGCCCGGATGGGTTCGCCGGGTCGAACGGGGCCGGTGCGCACGCTGGGATGGGCCCTACGGTCTTCTCTTCCACACCAGGGGCAACACCATGACCAGTCTGCACCGCAAGGATCTCGGCCTGTTGGCACTGCGCACGGCCGTGGGCGGTGTCCTGTTCGCGCACGGCGCCCAGAAGCTGTTCGGCTGGTTCGGCGGCGGC
Source organism: Kitasatospora sp. NPDC059646 (assembly GCF_042734615.1). NCBI lineage: Bacteria > Bacillati > Actinomycetota > Actinomycetes > Kitasatosporales > Streptomycetaceae > Kitasatospora > Kitasatospora sp. NPDC059646. Next base: position 23,785 of record NZ_JBHWDS010000049.1, on the reverse strand, counting down.
GGCCCGGAGGGCACCGCGCAGGCCATGGAGCAGATGGGCTTCGAGCCGGGCCGGCGCAACGCGCTGGCGGCGGGCCTCGGCGAGGCGGGCGGCGGCGCGCTGCTGGCGGCGGGCCTGGCCACGCCGGTCGCCGGGTCGGTGGTCGCCGGGACGATGGCGGGCGCGATCGCCGTGCACTACCCGGCGGGGTTCTTCGCGCACGGCGGCGGCTACGAGTACCCGGCGCTGCTGGGCGCCTGCGGCCTGGCGCTGGCGGTGTCCGGCCCGGGCTGCTACTCGGTGGACGCCGTGTCCGGGCACGCGCTGGGCCGCCCCTGGATGGGGGTGCTGGCGTTCGCGGCGAGCGCGCTGGGCGCGGTGGTGGTGGTGTCGCGCCGCCAGGACGTGGTGCGCAGGCGGGAGGCGCGGGCCGCGGACGAGGCGGCCCACGAGAACGGCACCGGGCTCTCCTGAGCGCCGCGACGAGACAGGGAGATTCACCGATGGAGCGACGGATCGGGGCGGCCGCGGGTTGGACGGCGGCCGTACTGCTGGCTTCGGCGGCGCTGGCCGGCTGCACCTCGGAGGGCAAGCCGACCGCGGAGGTGTCCTCGGCGCTGCAGGGCGCCAAGTCGGCGCTGGCCTCGGCCGCCGAGTCGGCGACCGCCAAGATCGGCTCGGCGGCGGCCTCGGCGGGCGCCTCGGCGGCGTCCTCGGCGGCGGCCGCCGCGTCCTCGGCGCTGGCGAGCGTCAAGGGCGGGCTGAACGCGAAGGACGACGTGGCGGTGGGAGCGGCGACCACCGGGTCGGACGGGAAGGCGGAGGCGACGCTGACGGTCACCAACCACGGCTCCCAGCCCGGCAAGTACACGATTCAGGTCAACTTCGACGACGCGTCGGGGAACCTGCTGGACGCCACCGTGGTGAGCGTGCCGGAGGTGGCCGCGGGGGCGACGTCGCAGGCCACGGCACGGAGCAACCGCTCGCTGAACGGTCCTGTGACGGCTGTGGTGGCGAATGCGCTGCGGTACTGACCGGACACCGAACCTTAAGCGGGGCGTAAGCGTCAGATCCCGCTCTTGACGCCCGAGTTGGTCTAGTCCATTTTACTTGGCAGGTGCAGGGAGCCCCTGGGCCGGCGCCGGTGGTTCAGACCACCGGCGCCGGTTCGGCTTATCCCGTACCTCGCGTTTGTGCAGGCCAAAGCTCGATTCCCCTGTCATGCCCCCTGGCTGTGCGGCCCCACCTCGCACGGTTCGCACCCGGGTTTGTCAGGACCCCCACAACCAGGAGTCTCGCAGCCATGCTTCGTTCCGTTTCCCCCCAGTCGCCCACGCGGCGGCCCAAGGGCTGGGCCGCGCTCGCGGCCGGCACCGCGGCCTCGCTGCTGCTCGGCGGCACCCTGGCGCTGTCCGGCGGCACCGCCCAGGCGGCCCCCACCAACTCGACCGGCGCGCCCGCCACCAGCGGCGGCATCAAGGTGGCCTACTTCGACCAGTGGTCGATCTACACCAACGCCTACTACCTGAAGACCGTGAACGACACCGGCGCCGCCGGGAAGCTCGACTACCTGATCTACGACTTCGGCAACATCGACCCGACCAACCTCACCTGTTTCGAGGCCAACAAGGCCGCGTCGCAGAACGAGGACGACCCCAACGCGGGCGACGGCGCGGGCGACTCCTTCGCCGACTACCAGAAGAGCTTCGGCGCCGACATCTCGGTCGACGGCGTGGGCGACACCTGGAACCAGCCGATCGTGGGCAACTTCAACCAGCTGAAGAAGCTGAAGGCGAAGAACCCCAACCTCAAGGTGCTGCTGTCGATCGGCGGCTGGACCTACTCGAAGTACTTCTCCGACGCCGCCGCCACCGACGCGTCCCGCAAGAAGTTCGTCTCCTCCTGCGTCGACCTGTACATCAAGGGCAACCTGCCCGTGCAGGGCGGCTACGGCGGCCCGGGCACCGGCGCCGGCATCTTCGACGGCATCGACATCGACTGGGAGTACCCGGGCGGCAACGGCCACACCGGCAACCACTCCTCCCCGAACGACAAGCAGAACTTCACCTCGCTGCTCGCCGAGTTCCGCAGCCAGCTGGACGCCCAGGGCAAGACGGACGGCAAGACCTACAGCCTCGCGGCCGCGGTCGGCGCCGGTCAGGACAAGATCAAGTACGTCGAGACCGACAAGATCGGCCAGTACCTGACCTTCCTCGACATCATGACGTACGACATGCACGGCGGTTGGGAGGCGCAGGGCCCGACCAACCACCAGGCCCCGATCTACACCAACCCGAACGACCCGATGAACCCGGTCCCGGGCGGCAACGGCAAGTACTCGCTGGACAACGCCATCAAGGCGTACACGGTGGGCGACCCGCAGTACGGCATCCCCGGCGGCTTCCCGGCGAAGAAGATCAACGTCGGCATCCCGTTCTACTACCGCGGCTGGACCGGCGTCACCGCCGGCAGCAACCACGGCCTGTTCCAGAAGGCGACCGGCCCGGCGGCCGGCGGCAGCTACTCCGGCAACGTCAACGGCATCCGGATGTTCAAGGAGCTCAACGGATTCGTCGACAACCCGTCCTACACCTACTGGGACGACGCCGCGAAGGCCGCGTACTTCTACGACGGCACCACCTTCTGGTCCGGCGAGAACGCGCAGTCCATCCAGGCCAAGCTCGACTACGCGCACTGCAACGGCCTCGGCGGCTCCTTCGCCTTCTCGATGTACGACCTGGGCACCCAGACCGCCCTGTTCGACAAGATGGTGAGCGCCACCAACGGCTCCGCCGCGAACTGCCCGGCCGCCCCGACCCCGTCGGCCTCGGCCTCCGCCTCGCAGTCGGCCAGCCCGTCCGCCTCGGCCTCCGCGTCGGCTTCGGCCTCCGCGTCGGCGTCCGCCTCGGCCTCGCCGTCGCAGTCCGCCACCGCCGGCACCTGCTCCGGTGCGCCGAGCTGGAGCGCGGCCGCCGTGTACGCCACCCCCACCAAGGTCTCGTGGAAGGGCCACTACTACACCAACAAGTGGTGGACCACCAACGAGGACCCCAGCCTGAGCGGCGCGTGGGGCGTGTGGACCGACAACGGCGCCTGCTGACGGCTGATCAGTAGCGGCCCTTGAACGCGAGGGGCGCAGGGAGATCTTCTCTCCCTGCGCCCCTCGTCCGTCTTTCCCGCGGTAGCCCGGGGCGGCTCAGCAGGTCAGGTCGTCGGTGCGGCCCAGGGCGTCCGGCTGGGACTCCTCGATGCGGCGGAGCATCCGGGTGAGCGTGGCGGCCAGTTCGGGGCGGGCGTCGCCGGTGACGTCCTGGAGCAGGTCGGCCTCGAAGACGGCGGCCATCCGCATCAGTTCGAGCCACTTGTCGCGGCCGAGCGGGGTGAGCTCGATGATCACCCGGACCCGGTTGGCCTCGTCGCGCTCCCGGGTGACCAGGCCCTCGGTGACCATCCGGTCGATCCGGTGGGTCATCGCGGCCGGGGTCAGGCCGAGGCGCTTGGCGAGCTCGCCGGGGCCGAGCCGGTACGGGCTGCCGGCGAACACCAGTGCCTTGAGCACCTCCCACTCGGCGTTGGTGATGCCGAGGGTGGCCAGCTGGCGGCTGTAGGCCACGTTCATCCGGCGGGAGAGCCGGGAGAGGGTGGAGACGATGGTCTCCACCTGGGGATCCACGGTGGGGAACTCCCGCTGGTAGAGGGCCACCTGCTCGGCGATGCCGAGTTCGGTGGCGGAGGCGGGCTCCGCTCTGCGTGCGCTCATGCGGTCATTGTTCCACGCATGGTGCAGCCGTTAAGCCTTTGACTCCTTAAGGTTTCCATGCATAGACTTTAGGTCTGAAATCTTACGGGGTAAAGCCGGGGCTGCGAGGGCCCGGCTTCGTGTCTTTCGAGGGGTGTCACGTGAAGGAGTGGGGCGGCCGACTGCGTCGCGTCCAGATCGGCAACGCGCTCAGCGCATTCGGCAGCGGCTTCACGCTGCCGTACATGTTCGTGTACGTGGACCAGGTGCGGGGCCTCGGCGCCGCGGCGGCGGGCGCGGTGTTCACCGTGTTCGCGCTCGCCGCGCTGGCCGTGCTGCCGTTCACCGGCCGCGGCATCGACCGGTACGGCCCGCGCCCGGTGCTGCTGGCCGGCACCGCGATGGCCGCCGCCGGCGCGTTCGCCTTCGGCCAGGCCGCGAGCACGCCCGCGCTGCTGATCTCCTCCTTCCTGTTCGGTGCCGGCGTCACCACCTGCCAGCCCGCGCTGGCCACGATGATCGTCCGCTGCACCCGCAAGGCCGAGCGGTCGCGCGCCTTCGCGCTCCAGTTCACCCTGGTCAACCTGGGCATGGGCATCGGCGCGCTGGTCGGCGGCCAGATCGTCGACACCGCCGACCCGGCCAGCCTGACCAGGCTGTTCACCATCGAGGCGCTGACCTTCCTCGGCCTGGCCGCCGTCACCGGCACCGCGCGGATGCCCGCGGCGGACGTCGAGCCGGCCGGGCCGGCCGGCGCTGCGAAGGGCAGCGGCCTGCGGGCGCTGGTCGCCGACAAGGCGATGCTGCGGCTCTGCCTGCTCGCCGGGCTGATCTTCTTCACCTGCTACGGCCAGTTCGAGTCCGGTGTCGCCGCGTTCGCCACCGACACCGTCGGCACCGCGCCCTCCACCCTGGGCCTGGCGATCGGCGCCAACGCGCTGACCATCGTGGTGCTGCAGATGTTCGTCGTCCGGATCACCGAGCGGCGCCGCCGCACCACCGCGATGGCCGCCGCCGGCGTGGTCTGGCTCGCCGCCTGGGGCATGGCCCTGGTGGCCGGCCTGATCCGCGAGGACCAGCTGGCCGCGACCGTCGCCGTCGTGGCGATCTACGCCCTGTTCGGCGTGGGCGAGTCGCTGCTCGCCCCCACCATGGGCCCGATCGTGGCGGACCTCGCCCCGGCGCGGCTGCTCGGCACCTACAACTCCGGCTACGCGCTGGTGAAGCAGACCGCCGTCGCGGTCGGCCCCGCCGTCGGCGTGCTGCTGGTCGGCTCCGGCACCTGGCCGCTCTACCTGGCCTCGATGGCGGCCTGCACCCTGCTGATCGTCGCCCTGGCGGTCCGCCTGCGCGGCCACCTGACGCCGGCGCAGGACAACGTCCGGGTGCTGAACGTCCCGCAGCGCGAGCTGCGGGAGCTGGAGGCGGTGGCCTGACCGGTCACCGGCGCGGCGGCTCCGCGCGGTCCGGTCGCCGAGGAGCCGTTCGGTGAAGGCCGCGGGCCGGCCGTCGTCGGTCGGCAGCGGGTGGATCCCGCTGCCGGCCCGGGAACGCCCGGGCCGGCAGCGGCGGGGCGGGGTTCAGCGCCGGGTGGGCATCAGGAGCGAGAAGGTGTCCTCCCGGGACGGGAAGCGGATCGCCAACGGGGCGATCGGGCCGCCGAGTTCGAGGACGAGCTGGTCGGCGCCGCCGACCGCCTCCAGCAGGAAGTCCCGGTTCACGTGGACCAGCAGCTCGGCCGGGGAGGCGCCCGGAAGGGCGTCGGCCGCGGTCGCGGTGAGGGCGCTCACCGGGAAGTCGACACCGTCCTGGGAGCGGGTCTCGACGGTCGGCTCGGCGGCGGTGAGCATGCTGTGCAGCTGGTCCGCCGTCAGGGTCAGCCGGTGGGTGGGCTCCAGGTGCAGCAGGCGGCGGTAGTCCGGGAAGTCGTGGTCGGCGGGCGCGCCGGAGAGCTCGCGGCCCCCGGCGCGGACGGTGAACTGCCCGCCGTCCAGGACGAGTTCGGCCTCGTCGGCGTCGTCGAGCAGGGCTCGGGCGGCGTCCGCCAGGGCGGTCGGCAGCAGGGCGGAGGCGGCCGGGCCGGCCAGTGCGGCCGGGCAGTCGGCGACGGCCAGGCGGTAGCGGTCGGTGGCGACCAGGTGCAGCACGCCGTCCTCCGCGTCCAGGAAGATCCCCGCGACGGCGGGGGCGGCGGCGTCGGCCGGGGCGGCGAAGCGCACCGCGTCCAGGGCGGCCGCGAGGCGGGCGGCGGGGACGGTCAGTCGGGTCTGCGGCATGGGGGACTCCCTCGAGTCGAGCAGGGCACGGACCGTGGAGAGTTCACGGCGGGCATCGGACAGGCCGTCCTCCAGCCGGCGCAGGTGCGCGTCCAGTTCGGCGCGGGCCTCGGCCGGGGTGCCGGTCAGGACGCGGGTGATCCCGGCCAGTGGCATGCCGACCCGACGCAGGCGGGTCAGCAGCCGGGCGTCCGGCAGTTGCTCGTCCGCGTACCAGCGGTAGCCCGTGTGCGGGTCGACGACGGCGGGGGCGAAGACGCCGGCGCCGTCGTAGAACCGCAGGGCGCTGACGCTCAGGCCGCTGGCCCGGGCCATCTCGCCGATGCTGCGCAATGTGCTCTCCACGCGGTAGACCCTGGGCCCTCGACCAGGTCGAGGGTCAAACGGTAGCGGTGGGGCGCCCGGCCGCGGCGGGTGCCCCGGCGAGCCGGGAGGCGTCCCCGCGCGCCCCGGTTGCCGCTCCCGTCCGCGCATTCGCCACCGGCTAGGATTTGCGACATTGCGGACATGTCGTCAACTTGCGGGCGGACAGGGGAGGGTATGGCGCAGGCGGCCGAGGTGCGGGACCGGTTCCGGTGGTGGGGGCCGGTCGGGGTGGCGGTGTTCGCGGGGGTGCTGCGGCTGTGGGACCTGCCGTACCCGAACGCCTTCGTGTTCGACGAGACGTACTACCCGAAGGACGCGTGGTCGCTGCTGCAGCAGGGCTACGAGGCGGTGTGGCCGGACAACGCCAACGAGCTGATCCTCGGTGTGCCGCAGGTGATCCCGCTCAGCCAGGAGGGGGCGTTCGTCGCGCATCCGCCCCTGGGCAAGTGGGCGATCGCGGTGGGGGAGCGGTTCTGGGGGCTGCACCCCTTCGGCTGGCGGATCGTGGTGGCGGTGCTGGGCTCGCTGAGCGTGCTGATGCTGGCGCGGATCGGGCGGCGGCTGTTCCGCTCGACGCTGCTGGGGTGCGTCGCGGCGCTGCTACTGGCCGTGGACGGACTGCAGTTCGTGATGAGCCGGGTGGGCCTGCTGGACGGGGTGTCCGCGTTCTTCGTGCTGGCCGCGTTCGGCTGCCTGCTGATCGACCGCGACCGCACCCGGGACCTGCTGCGGGCCGCCCGGGCGGAGGGCGGCCGGGCCGGGGACGAGGTCCGGCTCGGCGGGCGGCCGTGGCGGCTGACCGCCGGGGTGCTGCTGGGGGCGGCGTGCGCCGTGAAGTGGAACGGGCTGCAGGTCCTGGCGGTGTTCACGGTGCTGACCCTGCTGTGGGACCGGGCGGGCCGGCGGGCGGCCGGTGCGTGGCGCCCGTGGCGGTCGATGCTGCGGCGCGACCTGTGGCCGGCGGCGCTGTCCATGGTGGGCAGTGCGCTGGTGGTGTACGTGCTCTCGTGGAGCGGCTGGCTCGCGTCCGACGGCGGGTACGGCCGGCACTGGGCGGACGGCCGGGCCGGGCTGTCGCCGGAGCGGACGCCGCTGGTGGACGTTCCGCTGCCGCAGGTGTCGATGAGCTGGGTGCCCGCGCCGCTGCGCAGCCTGTGGCACTACCACGCGCAGATGTACGACTTCAACACCGGCCTGTCGTCCCCGCACACCTACCAGTCGAATCCGTGGAGTTGGCTGGTGCAGAGCCGGCCGGTGTCCATGTACTGGGAGCAGGTGCCGGACGGGCAGCGCGGCTGCGCCTCCGCCGACGGCTGCGCGAGCCAGATCCTGGCGCTGGGGACGCCGTTCCTGTGGTGGACGGCCTGCTTCGCGCTGGCGTACGCGCTGTACCGGTGGTTCTTCCGGCGGGACTGGCGCTCCGGCGCGATCCTGGCCGGGGTCGCCGGGATCTACCTGCCGTGGTTCCAGTACCAGCACCGGACCACCTTCTCCTTCTACATGGTGCTGCTGGTGCCGTTCCTCTGTCTGGCGGTGACGCAGATGCTGGGGGCGATGCTCGGCCCGGCGGGCTGCCCGCCGCGCCGGCGGCGGTGGGGCGCGGCCGGGGCGGGGCTGATCGTGCTGGCGATCGTCGGGTGCTTCGCGTACTTTCACCCGCTGTACACGGCGGAGGTGATCCCGATGTCCGAGTGGCGCGACCGGATGTGGTTCACCAGTTGGATCTGAGGTGTCGTGAAAGCGCTTTCCGCAGGCGCGGGTTCGCAACTGCTGCCGGTCACCTGGGCGCTCGGCGCGGCGTGCGCGGTGCTGCTCGGGGCGGCCGCGCTGGTCGCCGGGAAGGGCGGGCTCGGCCACGGGCGGGCGGTGCTGCGCGCCGGGGTGCGGGCGGCCGTGCAGCTGGCGGCCGTCGCACTGGTGATCACCTGGGTGGTGCGCTCGCTATGGGCGTCGGCGCTGTTCGTGGTGCTGATGTTCGCCGTCGCGGTGCGCACCGCGGGCCGGCGGATCGGCGAGGGCCGGGCCGGTCCGGGCGGCCGGTGGGAATGGGCGTGGGCGGCGGTGCCGATCGCCGCCGGGGTGCTGCCGGTGCTGCTCCTGCTGGCCGCGACCGGCCTGCTGCCGCCGAAGGGCCTGAGCGTGATCCCGGTCGCGGGCATCCTGATCGGCGGGGCGCTCACCGCGACCTCGCTGGCCGGGCGGCGGGCGCTGGACGAACTGCGGTTGCGGCACGGCGAGGTGGAGGCGGCGCTGGCGCTCGGGTTCGAGGGCCGCGACGCCCGGCTGGAGATCTGCCGGACCGCCGCCGCGACCTCGCTCGTCCCGGCCCTCGACCAGACCCGGACGGTCGGACTGGTCACCCTGCCCGGCGCGTTCGTCGGCATGCTGCTCGGCGGCGCGACGCCCGTGCAGGCCGGGGCGGTGCAACTGTTCGTCCTGGTGGCGCTGCTGGCGGTGGAGGCGGTCGCGGTCGCGGCGGTGCTGGAACTGGTGGGCCGGGGGCTGGTCGGCGCTCGATAGGCGCGCCGCACCTCGCGGGGTGTCGGCGAGACCTTCGGCCGCAGTGCTGTGACCATGAACCAGTGCTGCCGGGCCGAGGCGCCCCCTTCCACGGGCACCCGGCCGGCGGCCCGAGACCGAGAGACTGCCCTTTTCCGATGAACAGCCTGTCCATCGCCGCGCTGACGTTCGGCATCGTCTTCCTCTCCGAACTGCCGGACAAGACCGCCCTGGCCAGCCTGGTCCTCGGCACCAAGTACCGGGCGGGCTACGTGTTCGCGGGCATCGCCGCCGCGTTCGCCGTCCAGGTCGCGCTCGCGCTCGTGGCGGGCAGCCTGCTGGCCCTGCTCCCGCAGCGCTGGGTGGAGGGCGTCACCGGCGCCCTGTTCCTGCTCGGCGCGGGCATGCTGCTGTGGCACAGGGAGGACGAGGACGACGGGGCCGAGGGCAAGGAGCCCAGGAACAGCTCGTTCTGGCGGGTCGCCGGCACCGGCTTCGTGATCGTCGCGGTCGCCGAGTTCGGCGACCTGACCCAGATCATGACGGCCAACCTGGCCGCCAAGTACGCCGACCCGTTGGCCGTCGGCCTGGGCTCCTGGCTGGCGCTGTGCGCGGTCGGCGGCATCGCCGTCGTCGGCGGGCAGAAGCTGCTGCGGCACGTGCCGATGAAGGTCATCGTGCGGGTCGCCGCGCTGGCGATGATCGCGCTGGCCGGGTTCAGCCTGTTCAAGGCGGTCACCGGCTGACGCGCCGTCAGTCCGTCCGGTCAGCAGTCCGGGTTCTGCGCCAACGTCTGGAGCAGGGCCTGGGTCTGCTGGTCGTAGACGCCCCGTTGGACACCCGGCAGGCTCTTGCGGTTGTCGATCTGGAAGGTGCTCAGCACGGACTGCGTCCAGGAGCCGAACCCCGGTCGCCTGGGGTCGGTGTTCGTCCGGTCGGTGTCGAGCGGGCCGATCATGTCGCACCTGTACGCCATCAGCAGCCGCTGGAGCTGCGTCACCTCCGGCCCGGTGTCGTTGAGCCGCAGTGTTCGGAACGCGGGCGGCGAGGACGGCTGGGTCGGGGGTGCGGAGGTCGGCGCGGGCGGCGCGGCGGTGGTCGGGGTGACCGCCGGGTGGGTGGTGACGGTCTGCGTCGGCCGGGCGGTGGTGCGGACCGGCGACGGGCCCGCCGTCGTCGCGGAGGCGGTCGGGGAGGCGTCGGTACTCGGCGGCGCACTCGGGGTGGCCGAGGCGGACGAGACCACCGACGGGGCGGTCGGCGCCGGCAGCGCCTTGTCGACCTTGGTCGGCGAGGAGGAGAGCAGCATCGCGAGGCTCGCGCCGAGCGCGGTCACGCCCACCGCTCCGCCCGCGATCACCAGCCGCTTGCGGTCGGCGCTCTGCCGGCGCTGCGAACGGCGGTCCGCCCGGCTGACCGGTGCGGCCTCGTCGTCGCCCCGGAAGGCGAACATGCCGAGGTCGGCGGGGGCGGGACGGCCGGGCGGCTCGGACCCGTCCTGCGGGTGCGCACCGAGCGGCCGGATCGCTCCGGCGTCCTCGGCCGGGACCGGCGGCAGCAGCGCGGTGGCCGGTTCGGGGCCGGCCGGTACCGGAGGTATCAGCGCGGTCGGCTGCTCGGCCTGCGGCGGCGGAACCACCCGGCCCAGCGTGAACGGGACGCCCTGCTCCGGCGCTCCGGCCGGCCCGGACTGCTCCGGCGCGGGCGGCCCCTGCGGCGGGACGGGCGGCAGCAGCCGGGTCGCCGCAGCGTCCGGCTGCGGCGCGAACGGCTCGTGCGCGAGCGGCTGGGCGGGGGCGGCCGGCTGCGGCGGACCGAACGGGCTGGCGGCCTGCGGCACGTGCGGCGGCCGGGCGGGCGGCTGCGGCGCGGCGAACGGGGCCGGTCCGGCCTGCGGGCCCGTGATCGGCTGGACCGGCGGCGGGCCGACCCGGGTGGCGAAGGGGTCGACGGACGGGTCGCCCGCGTCCACCACGGGGGTGCCGGCGACGTACGGGCGCACCAGCTGCGGGCCGTCCAACGGCGGCAGGAGCTCGGTCTGTTCGACCGGGGAGGCGGCGGGGCACGCGCAGCCGCCGGCGGTCCGTGCGGTGCCGCAGCGGGGGCAGCGGTCTGCCGACATGGGCCGGTCCTCCTCGGGTCGGAATCGAACGGGGTGATTATGCAGGACCATCCCACGGGACGACAGGGACGCTCGGGGCGGGGTGCCCGCTGTCCGATGTGCGGGGAACCGCGCGGGGCGCGGGTTGCCCGCCCCACGCCCCGTCAGCCCGTCGCGGCGCCCGCCCGGTCGCGGAACTGCTGCGGGCTCAGGCCCCGGACCCGCTTGAAGGCGGCGCTGAGCGCGAAGCCGCTGCCGTAGCCGACCCGGCGGGCCACCGCCGCGAGGGTGGCGTCCGGTTCGGCCAGCAGGTCGGCGGCCTGGGCGAGCCGCCAGTCGGTGAGGTACGCCATCGGCGGCTGGCCGACCAGGTCGGTGAAGCGCCGGGCCAGCGCGGCCCGGGAGACACCGGTCTCGGCCGCCAGCTCGTGCACCGTCCAGGCGCGCGCCGGGTCGCCGTGCAGCAGGCCCAGCGCGCGGCCCACCACCGGGTCGGAGTGCGCCCGGTACCAGGCCGGGGCGTGCCGGGCGTCGCGGGAGAACCAGCTGCGCAGCGCGGATATCAGCAGCAGGTCGAGCAGCCGGTCCAGCACCACCTCCTGGCCCGGCTCGTCCCGCCCGATCTCCGCCTCCAGCAGGGCCGGCAGCGGCGAGCTCCACTCCTCGGCGGGCAGCCGCAGCACCGGCGGCAGGGCGCGCAGCAGCCGCCCGCCGACCTCGCCGTGCAACGGGTAGCTGCCGCTGAGCAGCACGGTCGCCGCGTCCCTGGCCGTGCCCCAGGTGCGGACGCCCTGGTCGAGCGCCTCGCACATCCGCTCGCCGCCGAGGGTGGTCGACACCTGGCCGGGGTGGACCACCACCTGCGGCGGGGTCTGCGGCCGGTCGGCGACGGTGTACGGCTCCGGGCCCCGGACGATCGCCAGGTCGCCGGTGCGCAGCGGTACCGGCTCGCCGCCGTCCGGGACGATCCAGCCGTCTCCGCGCACCGGGGTCAGCACGGTCAGCGGCGCCCGGTCCTCGATCCGGAGCGACCACGGCGGGTCGAACACCGACCGCAGCAGGAACGCCCCTCGGGCCCGGGGGCCGGTCAGCAGTGCGGCGAGCGCGTCCATGGCCGGCCAGCGTAGCCGCCCGGCGCCGGCGAGGTGGACGCTCGCGCATGCCAACGAGCTTCCGGGCCATGGATCTTGACCGCCGCGGCGAGTTGACTGACCGTCATGACCGAACGAACGGGGGCCCACGGCATGGCAGTTCTCCGCACCCTGACGCTGATCGGCGCGACCCTCACCGCCGGGCTCGGCGCCGGACTCTTCTACTCCTACGCCTGCTCGGTGATGCCGGGCCTGGCCAGGGTCGACGACCGCGCGTTCGTCGACACCATGCAGCGGATCAACGTGGCGATCCTGAACGGCTGGTTCATGCTCGGCTTCCTCGGCGCGCTGGTGCTGATCGTCGCCGCGGGCGTCCTGCAGTGGCGCGGCGGCGACCGCACCGTCCTGCTGTGGATCGGCGCCGCCGCCGTCCTGTACCTGGTGGTGCTCGTCGTCACCGGCGCGGTGAACGTCCCGCTCAACGACCGGCTGGCCGCCGCCGGCGCCCCCGACGGCCTCACCGACCCGGCCGCCGTCCGCGCCGCGTTCGAGGACGTCTGGGTCCGCTGGAACCTGGTCCGGGCCGTCGCCGCCACCGCCGCCTTCGGCTGCCTCACCTGGGCCCTCGCCCTGTCCGGGCGCAGCTCCTGACGGGCCGTCGGCGCGCGGTGGCGCACGTCACGGGAACCCGTCCGCGGATGCCGGACAGTTCACAGGGGTGACCACAGATATCCGGACCCGGGTACGGGACGGGGGCCCGAGCGCCTTCGCGGAGCTGTTCGACCGCTACGCCCGGACCGTCCACAACCATTCCTTCCGCCTCACCGCGGACTGGTCGACCGCCGAGGACGTCATGTCGGCGACCTTCATGGAGGCGTGGCGGTCGCGCGGCAGGGTGACCCCCGACGGCGGGTCGCTGCGGCCGTGGCTGCTGGGCGTCGCGACCAACCTCGCCCGCAACCACTGCCGCGGCCGGCGCGGCCGCGGAGGACCTGCCCGACCACGCCGAGGAGGTGGCCGGCCGGGTCGACGACCGGCGCCGGATCACCGCCACGATCACCGCCATGGCGTCGCTGCGCCGTCCCGATGTGAGGTGGGGAAGGATGGGCCCATGAGCGTCGTGAAGATCAATGTGCTGACTGTTCCCGCCGAGCAGCGGGAGGTGCTGGAGCAGCGGTTCGCCGCGCGGGCCGGCGCGGTCGAGAACTCGGACGGCTTCGAGTGGTTCGAGCTGCTGCGCCCGGTCGACGGAACGGACCAGTACCTGGTGTACACCCGCTGGCGCGACGAGGAGTCGTACCAGGCGTGGCTGGAGGGCCCGCGGAAGGCCGCGCACCAGGGCGGCGCGGGCGGCGAGCGGCCCAAGCCGGCCGCGACCGGCTCGGAGCTGTGGTCCTTCGAGGTCGTCCAGCAGGCCGCCTCGAAGCAGTAGGACACCCTCTGCGCGGGGCCGGCCCCGGAAGGGCCGGCCCCGCCCGCTCACCGGAACGCGGCCCGGCGGGTGGCACGGCGCAGCGTGCGCAGCAGCGGGCCGCCGACGGTGAGGCAGAGGACGGCCGTGAGCGCCGCGCGCGGGAGGTCCCAGCCGAGGGACGTGGTCAGGCAGTACACCGCGAAACGGGCCAGGTTGGCGGGCAGCGGGTCGCCGGGGACGAACGAGATCGACGTGCTCAACCCGCCGATGTACGGCCAGCCCTGAAGGTTCATCACCACGCCGTAGCCGACCGCCGAGACGACGCCGTACCCGGCCAGCAGCAGCAGCTCGGCCCGGCCGCGCAGCCGGGCGGCGCCCGGGAGCAGCCCCGCGCCGAGACAGACCCAGCCCATGGCGAGCATCTGGAACGGCAGCCACGGGCCCACGCCGCCGGTGAGCAGACCCGACGCGAACATCGACAGCGCGCCGAGGACGAAACCGAAGCCCGGGCCGAGAGCGCGCCCGGAGAGCACCATCAGGAAGAACATCGGCTCCAGCCCGGCCGTGCCCGCACCGAGCGGACGCAGCGCCGCGCCCGCGGCGGCGAGGACGCCGAGCATCGCGACGGCCTTGGCGTCCAGGCCGGGCGCGCCCGCGGCGCTCCGGCCCTCGGAGAGCTGCGCGACCAGCACGGCCAGCAGCAGCGGCAGCAGCAGGGCGAACAGCCACGGCGCGTCCGCGGAATGGCCCACCAGGTCGGAGTCCCGCGAGGCCAGCAGCGGCCACCCGAACGCGGCCACGCCGATCGCGGACACCAGGCCCAGCGCGAGCACCGAGCGCCGCCCGAGCGCGACGGGCCGGGCGGGTTCGGGGGACGGTCGGGGGCTCATCGCGGGCGCTCCGGGGGTGCGGGGGAGGCGAGGGGGCGGTGCGGCGCGCGGAGTTGACGGCCTGTGGTGGCGCGTTCGGGGTGGCGGTGTCGGGTGCGCTCGCCTCCGGCGGTTTCGCCGCGCGGGGCGGACGGCGCGACGGGCCGGGCGGGTTCGGGGGACGGTCGGGGGCTCATCGCGGGCGCTCCGGGGGTGCGGGGCGCGGCCGGCGGTGTGTCACGACTGCTCCTGGTGGGCGAGGGCGGCGGCGACGTCGGGGACGGTCAGGTACGGGGGGAGGATCTTCGCGGTCTGGGGGGCGAAGGTCGGGGAGGCGAGGACGACCTCGGGGGTGGGGCCGTCGGCGACGATCTCGCCCTCGGCGAGGACCGCGGTGCGGTGGGCGAGTTCGGCGGCGAGTTCGACGTCGTGGGTGGCGAGCAGGACGGTGTGGCCGTCGGCGGCGAGGGTGCGCAGGATGTCGACCAGGCGGGCCTTCGCGGCGTAGTCGAGGCCGCGGGTGGGTTCGTCGAGGAGCAGGAGCGGCGGCCGGGCGGCGAGGACGACGGCGAGGGCGAGGGTGAGGCGCTGGCCCTCGGAGAGGTCGCGGGGGTGGCGCTCGTCGTCGATGCCGGGCAGCAGGGCACCCAACAGGTCCCGGCAGGTGCCGGGTTCGGCGGCGGCGTCGCGGTCGGCGCTGGCGCACTCCTCGGCGACGGTCTCGGCGTACAGCAGGTCGCGCGGGTCCTGCGGGACGAGGCCGACGGAGCGGATCAGGTCCTTGGGGCGGGACTTGTGCGGAACGAGGCCGTTCACCCGGACGGTGCCGGAGTCGGGGGCGTGCAGGCCGACCAGGCTGCCCAGCAGGGTGGACTTGCCGGCACCGTTGCGTCCCATCAGCGCGGTGATCTCCCCCGGGAACAGGGCGAGTTCGACGCCGCGCAGGGCGGCGACGGGGCCGCGCCGGACCACCAGCCCGGAGACGGTGGCGACCGCCGGCCCGGCCGGCGGGCGGTCGGCGGGAGCGGCGGGGGCGGGCAGCCGCTCGCGCAGCGCCGCCGCGCGGCGACGGGCGTCGCGGACGGTGAGCGGCAGCGGGTCCCAGCCGGCCAGCCGCCCGAGGTCCACCACGGGCGGGCGGACGGGGGAGCGGGCCATCAGCGCGGCCGGGTCGCCGAGGACGGGGGGCTCGCCGGGGCCGGGCAGCAGCAGGACCCGGTCGGCGTACTGGACGACGCGTTCCAGCCGGTGTTCGGAGAGCAGCACGGTGGTGCCGAGGTCGTGCACCAGCCGCTGCAGGACGGCCAGGACCTCCTCGGCGGCGCCCGGGTCGAGCGCCGAGGTGGGCTCGTCCAGCACCAGCACCTTCGGGTGGACGGCGAGCACCGAGCCGATCGCGACCCGCTGGCGCTGGCCGCCGGAGAGCGCGGACAGGGCGCGGCCGCGCAGGTCGGCGAGGCCGAGCAGGTCGAGGGTCTCCTCGACGCGGCGGCGCATCACGGCGGGCGGCAGGCCCAGCGACTCCATGCCGTAGGCGAGTTCCTCCTCGACCGTGTCGGTGACGAAGTGCCCGGCCGGGTCCTGCCCCACCGTGCCGACCACGTCGGCGAGTTCGCGCGGCCGGTGGGTGCGGGTGTCGCGGCCGGCGACGGTGACCCGGCCCTCCAGGACGCCGCCGGTGAAGTGCGGCACCAGCCCGGACACGGTGCCGAGCAGGGTGGACTTGCCGGCGCCGGACGGGCCGACCAGCAGGCAGAGTTCGCCCTCCGGAATCGTCAGGTCGACGCCGCGCAGGGCGGGTTCGGGGGTGTCGGCGTACCGCACGCCGACCTGCTCGAAAGTGATCACCGGGTGCTCCGGGGCGGCTCGGGGGTGGCGAAGGCGGGCAGCAGGCCGATCAGCACGGCCACGGCGGGCAGCAGCGGCAGACGGGGTGCGGCCGGCGGCACCACCGGCGGCGTCAGGGCCTCCGGCCAGCGGCCCGCGTACCAGATCAGGGCGGCCGCGACCAGCACGCCGGAGAGCGCCGTCAGCCACTCCGGGAGCGCCCACGGGTCGGGCCGGTAACGGGTTCTGACGGCCCGTCGGCTGCCGAGCGCGAGCCCCGCGCCCAGCGCGAGGACGCCCGCCGCCAGCACCGGCAGCGCCCACGGATGACTGCCCGCGGTGAGCAGCCCGTACGTGGCGGCGCACACGCCGAGCAGCCCGGTGAGCGTCAACGCCCCGCCGGTGCGCACCACTCGGCGCGGCACGTCGGCGGTGCGGCCGAAGCCGCGGGTGTCCATCGCCGCCGCCAGGGCCACCGAGCGCTCCAACGCGCCCTCCAGCACCGGCAGTCCCACCGACAGCACCGCCCGCACCCCCCGGTCGGTGCGGCCGCGCAGCCGCCGGGCCGCGCGCAGGCGGCGGACGTCCGCGACCAGGTTCGGCGCGAACGTCATCGCCACCACGGCCGCCACGCCCGCCTCGTACAGGGCGCCCGGCAGCGAGCGCAGCAGCCGGGACGGGGAGGCCAGCGCGTTCGCCGCGCCCACGCAGGCCAGCAGCACGGCCAGCCGCAGCCCCTCGTACAGGGCGAACAGCACGCCCTCCAGGGTCACCGAGCCGCCCAGCCGGACGCCCTGCGCCCAGCCCGGCAGCGGGAGTTGCGGAAGCGTGAACAGGACGTGGGTGCCGCCGACGGGGGAGCCCAGCACGATCGCGAACACCATCCGGGCGGCCAGCACCAGCAGGCCGAGGCGCAGGAACGCGGCGTACGAGCGGGCCCACGGGGCGTCGCCGCGCCGGGCGGCCACCACGAAGCCCGCCACCGCCAGCACCAGCAGCAGGAGCAGCGGATTGCTGGTCCGGCTGGCCGCCGCCGCGAGGCCCAGCGACCACAGCCACCACGCGCCGGGGTGCACCTGGCGGGACAGCGAACGGCTGTGCACCGCCGCCGAGTTCGGGGGATCGGCGGCGGTGCGGCGCAGGCGGTCGACGGACATGGTCAGCGGGTGCGGCGGCGACGGGCCTGCCAGACCGCGCCGGCGCCCAGCAGGACCACCGCGCCGGCCCCGGCGATCAGGCCGAGGTCCGGACCGCCGTCGCCCCGGCCGGCCGAGCCGCCCGACGCGGCGGAGCCGGCGCCGCCGACGGCCTCGCCGCAGCCCGCCTTCGGGTAGCCGGCGATCGCGCACAGCAGCCCGCCGGAGTCGTAGCGCAGCGGCGGCGCGACCGCGGCCAGCACCTCCGCGGAGTTCGCGGCGGTCGGCACCGAGGCGCACAACGAGCGTGCCGCGGCAGGCTGTTCACCGTTCGGGGCGTCCTTCGCGGTGCCGAAGTCGAGCACCACGGCGACCCGCTTGTGGCCGCCGCTGGGCGCGGTGGCCGCACAGATCGCGCCGAAGTCGGCGGCCGCCGACGGCCGGGGCGCGTCCTGGCCGCCGTCCGGGCTCAGCACGAACCGCCAGCCGTCCACCGCGCCGTCCGCGGGCACCGTCCCGGTCGGCCCGGCCTGCTGGTAGGACCAGCCGTCCGGGCCGCCCTTCCAGAACGACCAGTAGCGGTACTCCGCGGCGTGCGCCGACCCGGCGGCCGGGCCGAGCAGCGCCGCGAGCAGCCCGAGCAGCACGGCGACGGCCGCCGCGGGGGCGGCGGTCCGGTGCGGCCGGCCGGTCACCGGTCCTGCTCCGGCCGCTCGTCCGAGGCGTCGTCGGCGGACGGCGCGGCCTCGGCGGCGGGCTGGTTCTGGCGGCGGCGGTTCAGGCTCAGCAGGATGCCCGCGCCGATGCCGACCAGCAGGCCGACGCCGATCAGCCAGCCGGCCGAGAAGCCGCTGTTCTCGTCGGGCTCGGTGATCGCCGAGCCGGGCGCGCGGGTGGCCTGCGGGTCGCCGCCGACCGGGCCGGCCTTCGGCTCGGGACCGGAGTCGGCCAGCAGCTGCACCAGGTTGGCGCCGCCGAAGTTGTACGGGTCGAGCTTGGCGGCGCGGGCGGTCAGCACCAGGGTGGCGGTGGCCGCCGGGTCGGTGCCGCTCCTGCCCTGCGCGGCCCAGGCGTAGCCGTTGCCGGCCAGCCAGTCGGCCGCGCTGGCGGCCTCCGCGGCGTGGCCGGCGGCGACCAGGCCGAGCACCGCCCAGGCGGTCGAGTTGAAGTCGGCGGCGGCGGCCGCGCCCGGGGTGTCCAGCAGCAGGCGCTGCCCGCCGGCGGCGAGCCTGCCGGTCAGCCAGGCGGCGTCCGCCTCGGCGGAGTCGGCGTGCGCGACCGGGCCGTCGCCGGTGACCCCGGTCGGGCAGGCGAGGGCCTTCGGGGCGGCGTCCTTGCGGTCCGCGGTGGTGACCGGCAGGTGGCCGCCCGCGGAGGCCAGCAGGGCCTGCGCGGAGGCGAGCGTGTTCGGTGCGGCCGGGCCGCCCGGCACCGGCTGGTAGACGAACCCGCCGCGCTGCTCGGCGGCGGCCCAGCAGCCCAACTGGAACGAGGCCAGGCCCTGGTAGGCGGACTGCCCGCCGGCGGCGGCCGTCGCACCCGGGTCGAGGCCGGCGGCCAGCAGCGCGTTCACCACCAGCGCGGTGGAGTTGGCGTCGCCGGGCGTGCCCGGGTTGTACGCCCAGGTGCCGTCCACGGTCTGCTGGGCCCGCAGCCAGTCGATGCCGCGGGTGACCGGCTGCTGGTGGCCGCCGAGCGCGGTCAGCGCCTGGATCGCCATCGCGGTGGCGTTGGAGTCCTCGGCGGCGGCCGTGCAGGCGGCACCCTCGGCCCGGTAGGACGGCCAGCCGCCGTCCTCGCACTGCTGGCCGAGCAGCCACTGCACCGCGGCGTCGGCCGGCTCGACCTTCTCCTGGTGCAGCGCCATCAGCGCCAGCGACTGCCGCCACACGCCGTCGTACTGCGGGTCGCCCTTGCCGTACAGCCCGGCCGGCACGCCCGAGGACGCCGACGGCGAACCCGACGCGGAGCCCGAGGCCGAACCGGACGGGGAACCGGAGGCGGACGCCCCGGGCGACGGGTCGGCGAGGGCGGGCGCGGCGGCGACACCGGCGAGCAGGGCGCCGGCCAGCGCGGCGGCGCCCAGACGGGCAGCGGTCAGCATGGGAGAAGCCTTTCGGGAGCGGTCGCAGCGGACCCGTGCGCACGGGCCGCCCGTAGACCCACGACGGAGGAGGGCCGCTCGTCTCCGGCCGGGCAGTCCGACTGCGCTCCGCCGCGGAACGGCGCAGCTCACGGTTGCGGGTCAGTGCCGGAATCGCACCGGCTTCCCCCGGCCTCGGAGGCGGATGAAGTTGTCGGCGGTCCGGTGGGGGCCGGTCCGCGCCCCCAAGACTCTAGCCGCCGACCGGCGCGCCGCCGCCCCGGACCGGTGGTGGAACGAGTTGCAGTTCCGTCTCGGGTCCGGCGGGCGTGAGCAGCCGGGCGGCGGTGTGCAGGTCCGCCCGCACCTCGGCCAGCGACGCCCGCCCCGACAGCCACGCCAGCAGGGTGGCGTGCCAGGTGTGGGCGACCACCCGCAGCGCCGCCTGCTGGCCGGCCGTCGGCGGGTCCGGCAGCCGGGCGGCCTCCAGCACGATCGCCGAGGTGACCTGCGCGACCTCGTCCACCTCGCTGCCCACCGAGCGGTCCGCGAACGACAGCGCCCGCACCATCGCCTCCGCCAGCCGCGGCTCGCGCTGCAGCGCGTGGAAGGCGTGGGTGAGCGCCTCGGCGACCCGCGCCGCCGGGTCCGCCCCGGTCGGCGGACGCCGCCTCACCTGCTCGTGCAGCCGCTCCAGCTGCTCCCGCATCACCGCCACCAGCAGGTGCACCTTGGACGGGAAGTAGCGGTACAGGGTGCCCAGCGCGACCTGCGCGCTCTCCGCGACCTCGCGCATCTGCACCGCCTCGAAGCCGCCCCGGGCGGCCAGCGCGGTGGCGGCCCGCAGGATGCCCCGGCGCCGTTCGGCCTGGCGCGGCGTCAGCGTCCCGTCGGCGGCGGCATTCGCGGTCACGTTCACTCCCGGGGCGGGGGATCGAAGGGCGGGCGGCTGGAGCGGGCCGGAAACCCCGGGGACGGGCGGCCGTGCAGCGTGGCGTGAATCACCTGCCAGGGCTCCTGACGGCCAGCTACGGCCCGGTAATCTTCGAGGTCTCCCGTTGTTCACTTTCCCCGACGGCGAGCCTGCACCACTGTGAAACGTGATCTACTTTACCGGTCGGCGGCCGTGTCCGTCGCCGGTCCCGGTGAGTAGGGAAGAGGGGCCCCGGATGACCGCGTTGCCGCCGCCGTCGCTGCGGATCGCCCTGCTGTCGTACCGCGGCGACCCGTTCTGCGGCGGCCAGGGCGTGTACGTGCGCCACCTGTCCCGGGAGCTCGCCCGGCTCGGCCATCACGTCGACGTGATCGGCGCCCAGCCGTACCCCGTCCTCGACGAGGTCGAAGGACCCGGCTCGGTGCGCCTGGTGGAACTGCCCAGCCTCGACCTGTACCGCTCCGACGACCCGTTCCGCACCCCCGCCGCCGCCGAGTTCCGCGGCCCGGTGGACCTGCTGGAGTTCGCGGTGATGCGCACCGGCGGCTTCCCCGAGCCGCTGACCTTCTCGCTGCGCGCCCGCCAGTACCTGGCCCGGCACAAGGGCCGCTACGACGTGGTGCACGACAACCAGACCCTCGGCTACGGCCTGCTCGGCCTGGCCCGGCACGGCTTCCCGCTGGTCACGACGGTCCATCACCCGGTCACCGTGGACCGGCAGTTGGAGATCGACGCCGCCGCCACCCGGCTGGAGCGGCTCGGCAAGCGCCGCTGGTACGCCTTCACCCGGATGCAGCAGCGGGTGGCCCGGCGGCTGGAGCACGTCATCACCGTCTCGGAGAGCTCCCGCGCCGAGATCGCCGAGCACCTCGGCGCCGCCCCGCACGCCATCTCGGTCGTCCCGATCGGCGCCGACACCCGCCTCTGGTCGCCGTCCGCGGACACCGCCCGGGTGCCCGGCCGGATCGTCGCCACCTCCAGCGCCGACGTCCCGCTCAAGGGCCTGGTGCACCTGGTCGAGGCGCTCGCCAAGGTCCGCACCGAACGCGACGCCCACCTGGTGGTGGTCGGCAAGCCGCAGAAGGGCGACGGCCCGGTCGCCGACGCGGTCCGCCGGTTCGGCCTGGAGCAGCACATCGAGTTCCGCACCGGCCTGACCGACGCCGAACTCGTCGACCTGTACCGCTCCGCCGAGGCCGCCTGCGTCCCGTCCCTGTACGAGGGCTTCTCGCTGCCCGCCGCCGAGGCGATGGCCACCGCCACTCCGCTGGTCGCCACCACCGGCGGCGCCATCCCCGAGGTCGCCGGACCCGACGGCGAGACCTGCCTGGCCGTCCCGCCCGGCGACGCCGGCGCGCTCGCCGCCGCCCTCGGCCGCCTGCTCGACGACCCCGGGCTGCGCGCCCGCCTCGGCGAGGCCGGACGCGCCCGGGTGCTGGACCGGTTCACCTGGGCCCGGGCCGCCGAACTGACCGCCGACCGCTACCGGGCCGCCATCGCCACCGGAGCGGGCGCCGCCGCCCGCTCCGGGCCCGGCTGGCGCTACGTCGGCTGACGCCGCGGCCGGCCGACGGCCCGTCAACTCTCGCAACACCCCTTCGTGAATGGGAGCCCCGCAGTGCTGACCGTCGACTTCTCCCGCTTCCCGCTCGCCCCAGGCGACCGGGTGCTCGACCTGGGCTGCGGCGGCGGCCGGCACGCGTTCGAGTGCTACCGGCGCGGCGCCAACGTGGTCGCCCTGGACCAGAACGGCGAGGAGATCGCCGAGGTCCGCAAGTGGTTCGCCGCCATGGAGCAGGCCGGCGAGGCGCCCGCCGGGGCCAGCGCCACCGCCATGGAGGGCGACGCGCTGAACCTCCCGTTCGACGACGACACCTTCGACAAGATCATCATCTCCGAGGTGATGGAGCACATCCCCGACGACAAGGGCGTGCTCGCCGAGATGGTCCGCGTCCTCAAGCCGGGCGGCCTGCTCGCCGTCACCGTGCCCCGCTACCTGCCGGAGAAGATCTGCTGGGCGCTGTCCGACGAGTACCACGAGGTCGAGGGCGGCCACATCCGCATCTACAAGGGCGACGAACTCGTCCGGAAGGTCCGCGAAGCCGGCCTGCAGCCCTACGGCAGCCACCACGCCCACGCCCTGCACTCCCCGTACTGGTGGATCAAGTGCGCCGTCGGCGTCAACAACGACAAGGCCCTGCCGGTGCGCGCCTACCACCAGCTGCTGGTCTGGGACATCGTCGGCACCCCCGTGGTCTCCACCCTCACCAAGGCCGCCGAGAAGGCGCTCAACCCGGTGATCGGCAAGTCCTTCGTGGTGTACGCCAGCAAGCCCCGGACCGGCGAGTGACGGCCGCCGTCCCCGCGGCGCTGCTGCTGGACGGCGTCCTCGACGCCGACCGGGCCGCCGACACGGTCCGCTCGATCCTCGCCCAGCAGCAGCCCGACGGCGCGATCCCCTGGTTCCACGGCGGCCACCTCGACCCGTGGGACCACACCGAGGCCGCGATGGCCCTCGACACCGCCGGCGAACACGCCGCCGCCGAAGCCGCCTACCAGTGGCTCGCCGACCGGCAGAACCCCGACGGATCCTGGTACGCCGCCTACGCCTACGGCCAGGACGGCATCCCCGACGGCACCGCCACCGACCGCGCCCGGGAGACCAACTTCTGCGCGTACGTCGCCGTCGGCGCCTGGCACCACCACCTGTCCACCGGCGACGACCGCTTCCTGGAACGGATCTGGCCCACCGTCAGCCGCGCCCTCGACCACACCGTCCGGCTCAGCCTCCCCGGCGGGGCGATCGCCTGGCGGCAGGACGAGAACGGCGACACCGCCCAGGACGCCCTGCTCACCGGCTCCTGCTCGATCCTGCACGCCCTGCGCTGCGGACTCGCCGTCGCCGACCACCTCGACCGGCCCCAGCCCGACTGGGAGCTGGCCGCCGGACGGCTCCAGCACGCCATCGCCCACCACCCCGAGCGGTTCCTCGACAAGGACCGCTACTCCATGGACTGGTACTACCCCGTCCTCGGCACCGCGCTGCGCGGCGAGGACGCGACGGCCCGGCTGGCCGCCGACTGGGACCGCTTCGTCGTCCCCGGCCTCGGCGTCCGCTGCGTCAGCGACCGCCCCTGGGTCACCGGCGGCGAGAGCGCCGAACTCGCCCTCGCACTGTGGGCCGCCGGCCAGTCCGACCGGGCCGTCGAGATCCTCCGCTGGATCCAGCACCTGCGCCACCAGGACGGCTCCTACTGGACCGGCTACGTCTTCGAGGACGACGCGATCTGGCCCGAGGAACGCACCACCTGGACCGCCGGCGCGCTGCTGCTCGCCGTCGCCGCGCTCGGCGGCGACCACGCGACCGTCAGCGTCTTCGGCGGCGAGCACCTGCCGGCCGGGCTGGTCGTCGACGACTGCTGCTGAACCGCCGCGAACGACCGAAAGGTCCGCCCGGGAAGGGGAGTCCCC
>NZ_JBHWDS010000048.1:0-64601 GCF_042734615.1 Kitasatospora sp. NPDC059646 | reverse complement strand
CCGCGCCGGCAACCCCTCTTGCGGGGACGGGGACCCGCGGCGTTCAGCGGCGCTGCCGGGACCGGCCCCGGGGGCGGGGTGCCGGCTCGGTCGGCAGCCCGGCGGAACGCAGCGCCGCGAACGCGCTGCGGGCCCGGCTCTCCTCCAGGTCGTCCGCGGCGAACAGCAGGGTGTCGTACAGCTCGGTCGCCCCCCGGATCGCCGCCCCGAACCGGCCGATGTCGCTCGCGGACCGCATCCGGACCAGTTCGCCGACCAGCTCTGCCGCCGTTTCGGCGTTCAACGCGCCGGCGATCGCGGCAACCTCGTTGATCGGCCGGCCCGCCGCCTGGCGCAGCAGGTGGCGCACATCGCCGGTGCGCCCGGCGGCCCTCAAGTGCTGTGCCAGTTCGGCGAGTTCCTCGGCCGGGGCGGAGGCGCGCTCCCACAGCAGGGTCTGCCCGTCGGCGGACTGGCCGGACTGCTCCAGGGCGGCCAGCAGCGCCGGCAGCGCCGCCGAACTCGCCGACCACAGCGTGTGGAAGAGGTCGGCCGCCTCGTCGATCAGCCCCTCGCGGCGCAGTTCCGCGAGGGTGGCCGCCGCGTGCTCCGGCGCTCCGACGGAGGCCGAACGCGCCAGGTAGGTGGAGGACCCCGCCGGGCCGTTCTTCTGCAGTAGCGCCGCCAGCCGGGTCACGTCCTCCGGAGTGATCATCACGGCCACCTGCCGCACGATGGCCGCGGACTCCTGCGCCGCGCCCTGCTGGTGCAGCCCGCTGATGCGCTGCGCCAGCGCCGTCAGCTCCGCCATGGTCCGCCCCCGCGCCGGACCGGACGGCTGTGCTGCGGTGGCCGCGCCGGACACGCCGCCGGAGTGCGGCTGCGCCGGGGCGGGGCCGCCGCCGTTCGGCCGGCCGCCGGTGTTCGGCTGCGGATCGCCGCCCGATTGTGCGGGGCGGGGCTGTCCTGGCCCGGGGTGTCCTGGATGGGGCTGCCTTGGGTGGGATTGGCCTGGGTGGGATTGGCCCGGTTCGGCCTGTCCGGCGTGGGGCTGTGCAGGGGCGTGCCCTGCCGCGGCCGGGCGGAAGAGGTCGTTGCCCTGGTGGTTGTCGTGCTGAGCGGTCGGGTGATCGCCGTGGTGCGGGGCCGCCGGGCCGGAGGTCCGGTCGGCCGGGGCGGGGCGGGGGTTCCACTGGCCGGCTCCGGCGCGCCGGCCCTGCTCGGCGGCTGCCGGGGCGGTGGGCGGCCGAGTGTCGCGAACGGGTCGGCCGGGTCCGCCCGTCCGGTCCCAGGAGGGCTGTCGCGCTGCCGGTCCACCGGGCGAGTGCGGGCGCTGTGGAGGGATCGGGGGCGTGTCCCAGCTCGTTGTGCGGTCGGCCCGCTCGTTCCCCGCGGGGCCCGCGGCGGGGCGTGCTGCGGAGCGGCCCCTGTGGCGCGGCGGTTCGTTGAACGGACGGTCGGCCAGCAGCCGGTCCTCGGCCGCCAGGAGGCGGTCGCTCAGTTCGAGGCAGCGGGCGCCGAGGCCTTCGCGGAGGTTCTGCGCGTGGGCGAGTTGCCGGAGCAGTTCGGGGTCGGGCTGTCGGGGTGGGTGGCCGGCCCCGGGGGTGCGGTCGGGGTCGTGGAGGGCGCGGAGTTCTTCGCTGAGCCTGCGCTCGCGCTGTGCGGCGAACTGCCGCGCCCTGAGCAGTTCGTCCAACTCTGCTCTGAGTGTCTGGACATCGGCCGGCTCCGGCCCCCGATCGCGCATGGTCATTGCGCCCCGCCCCCGAACTTCTCCACGGGGGGCCACCCGAACGTCCCCCGACACTACGACTGGTGGCCATCCTGGTGCTGTCGTACGGCGGCCACGTTACGGGAGTAAGTCATAACGTTTTCGAGACGGAAATGCGAGTGCCGGTGAGGTGCGGGAGATCGACGGGTCTTGTGGATGCAGTCCAATTCCCGTTCAATTCGCCCTACTTGTGGGGATGCCGAGCATCCGCGAACCGGTCACCACGATCTGATGGGGCGTCACTTAGCAAGTCGGGCGCGGGCTTCCATCAGGGCGAAACCGAGCAGGTTCAGTCCGCGCCACTGGGCCGGGGAGTTCGCCTTCTCGTCGTCCGCGGCCAGTCCGATGCCCCAGATCCGGTCGAGCGGGCTGGCCTCCACCAGGACGCGCGCCCCGGTGAGGAGAAGGTAGTCGCGGAGCCGCTCGTCCTGCTCGAACTTGGCGACGCTGCCGGCCACCACCAGGTCGAAGCGGTGCGCCTCCCACCTGGCCGGGTCGAAGCCCGCGACCAGGCGGCCCAACTTCTTGGCCTCGGCGGGCGTCCGGGCGTCGAGGATGCGCGGGACGATCTCGTGGTCGCCGAACAGCCGGGCCTTGCCGGCCATCATCCAGTGCTCGGCGGTGGGGTAGTCGACCCCGTCGACGGTGAACGGGGACGGCCACCACTGGCTGAGGGCGCCGGGGCCGATCCGACCGTCCCGCTGCGGCTGGTGACCCCAGAAGTGCAGGTACTTCGGGCGGGCACCGGACGCGATCGCGGCGATCAGCTGCTCGCGGGTGCGGGAGTCGCTCGGGAGGAGGGTCGGTTCTGCCGTCATGACGTCATCCTCGCACCGGCCCAGGACGGCGGGCCCGTCATTTTCTGCGGGCCCGGCGTCCGGGGCCGGTGCAGGCCTGAAGGCGCCGCGGCCCCGGCGCCGCGGGGTGCGGCCGTCATCCGACCGAACGCGGCAGCCGGATGCTCAACCAGCAGATGACCAGGGAACCGAACGCCTGGATGCCGAGCACCAGAGCCAGCGCGTTCGCCATTCCCAGCGACGGGACGAGGCCGATGAAGAGGGTGCCGAGCGTGGCCACCCCCAGGGCCAGGCTGGACTGCTGAGTGGTCGCCAGGACGCCGCTGCCGACACCGGCGCGTTCAGCGGGAACCCGCGAGAGCACCACCCGGAACAGGGGCATGCCCACCAGCCCCTGTCCGACGCCCGCGAGGGCGACGCCGGGCAGCATCCGGAGCGGGGAGAAGCCCGCCCAGTCGCCCAACGCGGTGGCCATCAGGGTGAGCAGGCCGGCGCCCTGGACCACCGCACCGCCCGTGATGACCCGGCTGCCGAACCGGCCGACCAGCCGCGGCCCGGCAAGCGAGGCACCGAAGTAGCCGACCGCCATCGGCACCAGCGCCCAGCCCGCGGCGACCGGGCCCCGGTGCAGCCCGTCCTGCAGCAGCAGGGCGATCACGAACATGAAGCCGCCGAACCCGGTGAAGTAGGGGACGGCCACGCCCAGGCCGCGCCGCATCTCCGGGATCCGCAGGAGCGAGAGCGGGACGAGGGGGATTCGCCCTTCACGCTCGGCCCGCCGTTCCACCGCGACGAACGCCGCCGCCAGGACGGGGAAGGCCGCCAGCGAGACCCACGTCCAGAGCGGCCAGTCGACCGCCCGGCCCTCCATCAGGGGGACGAACAGAGCCAGCAGGGTCGCGGTGAGCAGCAGGGTGCCGGGCAGGTCGACCCCGGCCGCCCGCTCGGCCCGGCTCTCCGGAACGTGACGCGCCGCCATGAGCGCCGTGAGCAGCGCGAAGGGGACGTTCAGCAGGAACACGGCGCGCCAGCCGGTGCCGAAGAGGTCCGCCGAGACCAGGAGTCCGCCGAGGACCTGGCCGATCACCACCGAGATGCCGCCGACGGCTCCGTAGATGCCGAGGGCCCGGGCGCGCTGCTGACCGCTGGTGGTGGCGGTGATGGTGGCGAGTACCTGGGGGAGCAGCAGCGCGGCGGAGGCTCCCTGGGCGACCCGGGCGGCGACCAGGGTCCAGGCGGTGGGGGCGGCACCGCAGGCGAGCGAGGTGAGGGTGAAGGCGATGGCCCCGGCGATGAACAGCCGCCGGCGGCCGAAGGCGTCGCCCAGCCGCCCGCCCAGGACGAGCAGGACGGCGAAGGCGATGCCGTAGCCCGCCGCGACGAGCTCCAGGACGGCGGGGCCGGCGACCAGGTCGTGGTCGATGGTCGGCAGCGCGACGTTCACTATGAAGAAGTCAAGCATCGGGAGGAAGGCGCCGAGGAGGACGGTGATCAGGCCGGCGGTACCCAGTACGGGGACTGCGGGCCGGACCGGGGACGGGATCTTCGGAAGCACTGTCTGCTGAGTCACGGGTACTACGATGAGCCTCCTCTCAGCCTGGTACCAGGCGGTGTTTATCCAGGTATAAGGAGTACCTGGCAACAGGATCTGTGGTGGTCCACCCTGGTGGCATGGCTATCTCCACGGACCTTCACGCCCCCGCCGACGAACGGCGCCGCGAACTGGCCACGTTCTTGCGCAGCCGCCGGGAGCGCATCTCGCCCGAGCAGGTCGGCCTTCCCGCCGTGGGGCGCCGCCGCACGCCCGGGTTGCGGCGCGAGGAGGTGGCCGGCCTCGCCGCCGTCGGGGTCACCTGGTACACCTGGCTGGAACAGGGGCGGGACATCCAGGTGTCGGCCCAAGTGCTGGACGCGGTGGCCAGGGCCCTGCTGCTCGACCGCAACGAGCGGTCGCACCTGTTCACGCTGGCCGGTGCCGAGGACCCGACGCCGGTGGCAGAATGCCCCACCGTCTCCGGGTCGATCCGCGCGATGGTCGAGCAGCTCGACCCGTTCCCGGCCGTGGTGATCAGCAGCCGGTTCGACATCCTCGCGTACAACCGGGCGTACACCTGGCTGGCCGGGGAGTTGGACACGATCCCCGAAGAGGATCGCAACATCATGTGGATGATCTTCACTGACACTCCGTTCGCGAGGAACCTGGCGGACCTGGAGGCCGCCAGGGCAGGGGTGGTGGCCCGCTTCCGGACCTCGATGGCCGACCACGCGGCGGAACCCGCGTGGAAGGCGCTGGTCGGCCGGCTGCGCAAGGCCTCCCCGGACTTCGAAGAGGCTTGGCAGCGGCACGAGGTGTCGGGCATGGTCAACGGGTTCAAGCAGTTCGTGCTGGCCGGGACCGGCCTGCTGCGCTTCGAGTACACGAACCTGTGGCTCGGCCCCAGGAGCGGCACCCGGCTGATCGGATACGTGCCCCACGACCAGCAGACCCGGGACAGCCTCCACCGACTGGCCGGCGAAGCCTGACGGTCGCGCCGCCGGGCGGGCGGGGCCGACGATCCGCCCGCGCCCGGCCCGGACCGCCCGAGGGCGACCGAGCAGCACAGCGCGGCCAGCGGAAGCTCCGCGCAGACGGCCATCAGCAGGGCCACGGCGAGCTCGGGCCCGCCGAGCGCCGACGCCACGTCGTACCCGGCGTCGGCCACCAGCAGCACGGAAGCCAGCCCGGCCGCGGCGCGCGGACTGCGCCCCCGCCGCAGCAGCACGGCGGTGGCGGAGAGCGCGGCCGACTCGACCACGTCGAGCACGGCCCAGCCCAACCCGCCGGGCAGCGCGGCCAGCAGCGCCGCCCAGGGCAGCAGGACCATCCCGCAGCCCAGGAGCAGGAGCTCCACCCGCACCGGCCCGACCCGCAGGCCCGAAGCCGCCGACCGGACCGCGCCGAGGCCGCCGGCCGCCGGAGCGAGAGCCGGAACGAAGGCGCTCATGCCGCCCTCCCCGACTCCGGGCACTCCGCGCAACTCGGCTCGCAGCACACCTGCGCCCAGCGGAACTCCCCGGCCGCCGAGGCGAACCAGAACCGGCCCGCCGTCCGCACCGCATCGGCCCGCACCGCCCGGCGGCGCAGCCCGCCCGCGCGGAAGTGCACCGACCGGGGCGGGGCATCCGGTGGCCACCGCCCCCACGCGCAGGAGACCGGCCCTCCGTCCGGTCGTCCGGCCCGGCCGCGCCGCGCGCCGCGCAGCTGGACATCACCGAGCGAGGACTCGACCACCACGTCGAGCAACTCGCCGTACTCGTACACCTCCATCGCCGGGCGGCGGCCGGCCCGCAGGCGCACCGACCAGGGGCCGACCACGGCGAGCAGGCCCAACGTGCCCGGGCCGTCGAGGAGTTCGGGACCGGTCAGCGGAAACTCCGCGGCGGTGCCGCCGCCGGCGACGGGGGTGCTTCGGCCACAACGCATCAGGTTCGTCTTCGTCATGACGTCAAGAATCCTGTGGCGCGAAGATCTTGTCGGTAGCGTGCGGCTCCGTCTTTGGGGTGTAGACAGCTACACCCCAAAGACGGAAGCCCGCGCCATGGAAGCGAAGATCGGCACGCCTCTACGCTGTGCCGCATGCTCGAGTCGAAGATCCGGATGCACCCCGCCGGGGCGGCCCGCCCGACCGCGGTCCGCGCCGCAGTGGTCCGCGTCGCCCTGGAGCGCGCGCCGTGGTCCACGAGCACGCGCCGGGATTCGCTGTTCCTGGCGGCAGGCCTCCCGCTGGGCCTGCCCGCTCTGATCGTCCTCACCTTCCCGGGGAAGACACTGCTGTCCGGGCTGCTCCTGATCCTGGCCCTCCTCGACCTGATGACGACCGCGCAGCGCAGCCGGGTCCGCAGTCTGCGCGGCCTGGAGGTCCCCGGCCGGCTGCCGCCGGACGCCGGCTGGCTGGCCCGCCTCCGCGCCGGGCTGACGTGGCGTCAGGCCCTCCACCACCTCGTGGTGGCACCGCTCCAGACGGTCTGCGCCGCGTTGGTCCTCAGCCTCTGGGGCTCCGCGCTCGTACTGCTCGGCTTCTTCGGCTGGGTCTGGCTGCTCCCGATGGACAACCCGCTGCGCTCCGGCTTCGGCTGGACGACCGACGGCGCGATGATCACCTGCGGCGGCCTGTTGCTGCTCTTCCTCATCCCGTGGCTCGCCGCCCTGCTCGCCGCACTCGACCTCTGGACGGTCCGCGCCCTGCTCGGTCCCAACCGCGCGGAGGTGCTGGAACGCCGCGTCGAACACCTCGCCCAGAGCCGGGTCGACGTGGTGGACGCCGCCGACGCCGAACGCCGTCGCATCGAAAGGGACTTGCACGACGGCGCGCAGCAGCGCCTGGTCTCGCTCGCGATGAACCTCGGCCTCGCCCGGCGCACCCTCAAGGACGTTCCGCCCGAGGCGATGGAGGTCATCGTCGTCGCGCATGAGGAGGCCCAGGCCGCCATCAAGGAGCTCCACGACCTGGTCCGCGGCCTGCACCCCGCCGTCCTGGAGGACCGCGGGCTCGACGCGGCGCTCTCCGGCATCGCCGCGCGCAGCCCCGTCCCCGTGCACCTCGCGGTCGACCTCCCGGGCCGGATAGCCCCCACCGTGGAGGCGGTCGCCTACTTCACGGTCTCCGAGGCGCTGGCCAACGCCGCCAAGCACGCCAAGGCCTCCCGGGTCGACCTCGCCCTGCGCCGGGTCGCCAACCGGCTGCTCATCACCATCACCGACGACGGCATCGGCGGGGCCGACGCCACCCGCGGCACCGGGCTGACCGGCCTGCGCAAGCGGGCCGCCTCGGTGGACGGATCACTTGTCATCACCAGCCCCCGCGGGGGCCCCACCACTATCACCATGGAGCTGCCATGCGAGCTGTGATCGCCGAGGACTCCGTCCTGCTCAGGATCGGCATCGTCAAGGTGCTGGAGAGCGAAGGCTACGAGGTGGCCGCCGCCGTCGAGGACGCCGAGGCGCTGCTCGCCGCCGTGGAGGAGCACCGCCCCCAGATCGTCGTCGCGGACGTCCGGATGCCGCCCGGCTTCACCGACGAAGGCGTCCGCGCCGCCCTGATGATCCGCCAGCAGTGGCCGGACACCGCGGTCGTCCTGCTGTCCCAATATGTCGAGGAACGCTACGCGGCCGACCTGCTGGCCAAGAACACCAGCGGCGTCGGCTACCTGCTCAAGCAGCGGGTCGCCAACGTCGACGAGTTCGTCGAGGCGCTCCAACGGGTCGCCGAGGGCGGCACCGCCCTCGACCCCGAGGTGGTCGCCCAGCTGCTGCTGCGCCGCGACCGGGATCCGCTGCACCGGCTGACGCCCCGCGAGCGGGACGTGTTGGCGCTGATGGCCGAGGGGCGCTCCAACACCGCCATCGCCGAATCCCTGGTGGTCAGCGACAGCGCCGTCTCCAAGCACATCAATTCGATCCTCACCAAGCTCGACCTCCCGCCGGCCGAGGACACCCACCGGCGGGTGCTCGCGGTGCTCCGCTTCCTGGAGATCAGCCAGTGACGCGAGGACCGGACCGGGAGCCCGAGGCCGGCCTGCCCGCCGGGGGCCGCTTCGCCCGCCGGCTGCCCAGCCCGGGCCCGGAACTCCCGGCCGGCGAGCCGCGCGCGGGCGAGCGCCGCGGCTGGCAGGTGATCGGGGCGCTGGGGCTGGCCTGCGTCCTGGTCACGGGGGCGGCAACCTCGGGCGCCGCCCTGGTCCAGCGGGACGTCACCCAGGAGAAGACGTACTTCGAGGCGATCGACCGGCTCGACATCGACTCGGGGCCGGCCCAGGTCACCGTGCGGGCCGGCGGCACCGACCGGGTGGTGGTCGCCGAACGCATCGGCTGGGCCCTGCGCAAGCCCACCGTGAGCCAGCGGATCGACGCGGGCACGCTGTCGATATCCATCGGTTGCCCGGAGGCGCGCCTGCTGTTCGCCTGCACCGTCGCCCTGGACATCCAGGTCCCCGCTGCGACCACGATCAAGTCCCGCAACGGCTCCGGACGGACGGAGATCCTCGACATCTCCGGCAGCACCTCGGCGGAGACCGGCTCCGGGCAGGTCGAACTGTCCCGGGTCAGCGGCGCCGTCTGGGCGAAGGGCGGATCCGGCCAGATCATCGGCACCGGGCTGACGTCGGCGGAGGCCAGACTCTTCTCCTCCTCCGGCCAGGTCACCCTGCAGTACGACCGCCCGCCGACGTCGGTGACGGCCCGGCTGGCCTCCGGCAACTTCGTCCTCCAGGTCCCCGACGACGGGAGCCAGTACCGGATCGACCTCAGCAGTGACGGCGGCCGACAGGAGATCGATCCGGCCCTGCAGGACTCGGCCTCGCCCCGGCTGCTCGACATCGTCACGGCCTCCGGCACCGTCACCCTCGGCCGGCGCGAGCGCCACTGACCGCGCGGCCCGCCGGTCCGGACCCGGCAGGTCGGCGGCGGACGGCCGGGCCCGGCGGATCGCGGCCGCCACCCGGTCATCACCGGTCACCACGCGGCCGACAGCGCGCCCGGTCGGGGGAGCCCGTGGGCGTCCCGACGGGCCGAAGTGGCACGCGCGGGCGGTGAGGGAGAATGGAGAGTCCGGAACTCCCGCCGCTGGGCCCCTACCCGTTTGAGGATCTGCCGCGCATGACCATCACGCCCGACTCCGCCCAGGCAACGCCGGCAGCACCCGAGGCGCCGGAGTTCGCCCCGCTGAACATCGGGCCGATGCAGGTGTGGCCGCCAGTGGTGCTCGCGCCGATGGCCGGCATCACCAACGCCCCGTTCCGCACCCTGTGCCGGGAGCAGAGCGGCGGCCGGGGCCTGTACGTCTCCGAGATGATCACCACCCGGGCGCTGGTCGAGCGCAACGCCAAGACGATGCAGCTGATCAAGTTCGATCCGAGCGAGAAGCCCCGGTCGATCCAGCTGTACGGCGTGGACCCGGAGACCGTCGGCAAGGCGGCGCGGATGATCTCCGAGGAGGGGCTCGCCGACCACATCGACCTCAACTTCGGCTGCCCCGTCCCCAAGGTCACCCGCAAGGGCGGCGGCTCCGCGCTGCCGTACAAGCGCAACCTGCTGCGGGACATCCTGCGCCAGGCGGTCGGCAACGCGGGCGACCTCCCGGTCACCATGAAGATGCGCAAGGGCATCGACGACGACCACCTGACGTACCTCGACGCCGGTCGGATCGGGGCCGAGGAGGGCGTGGCCGCGATCGCCCTGCACGGCCGCACGGCGGCCCAGCACTACGGGGGCACCGCCGACTGGTCGGCCATCGCCCGGCTGCGGGAGTCCGTGCCCGACGGCATCCCGGTGCTCGGCAACGGCGACATCTGGTCCGCCGACGACGCGGTGCGGATGATGCGCGAGACCGGCTGCGACGGGGTGGTGGTCGGCCGCGGCTGCCTCGGCCGGCCGTGGCTGTTCAAGGACCTGGTGTCGATCTTCGAGGGCGACGTCGACTACGCCCGCCCGACCTTCGGTTACGTGGCCCGCGCCATGGTCCGGCACGCCCAGCTGCTCGGGGAGTGGCTCGGCGACGAGGCCCGCGGCGTCATCGACTTCCGCAAGCACGTGGCCTGGTACACCAAGGGCTTCTCGGTCGGTTCCGAGCTGCGGGTGAAGCTCGCCAATTCCAGCTCGCTCGACGAACTCGCCGAAACCCTCGCGCTGGTCGACCAGGAGCAGAGCTGGCCGCTCGGCGCCGACGGCCCGCGCGGTCGAACCAGCGGCAACAACCGGGTGGTCCTGCCCGAAGGCTGGTTGGACGATCCGTACGAGTGCGCCCGGCTCAGCGAAGATGCCGAATCGGACACCTCTGGCGGATGATCTGTACGACTCGGCGAAAATGGTTCCGATCGAAGCCTGGCCGAACCGTCCCAGCCGACTTGTCCAAGATGGACAGCAGGGTGCCTCAAAGGCGAAATTCCGCCACGCAGAGCGGTGATCCAGTCAACAGAAAGCGACGGTTGGCGTAGAGTTCCTCGGCTCGACAGTTGAGATGCGCTCGTGACGCTGGCCACATATCGTGGCAAGTGACGACCA
Source organism: Kitasatospora sp. NPDC059646 (assembly GCF_042734615.1). Classification (NCBI taxonomy): domain Bacteria; kingdom Bacillati; phylum Actinomycetota; class Actinomycetes; order Kitasatosporales; family Streptomycetaceae; genus Kitasatospora; species Kitasatospora sp. NPDC059646. Next base: position 54,016 of record NZ_JBHWDS010000048.1, on the reverse strand, counting down.
GTCAGCAGACTTCGCCAAGGTGTACAAGTCCGGATCGCTTCCCGAACGGGCTCCGGGGCGGATCGCCGCGGCTGGTTGCAGGAAATCAAGCCGGGGAACCGCGGTGAGGCCTGTGTCGTCACTGTGTGTCCGGTTCGAGTGAGCTTCGCGTGGCGATGTGTTCACTTCTTGAAGCATCGCAAACGTCATCCGGACGATTTCAGCAACGCAGGCAAACGCCCAATCGGGCATTCGATCTGCTGGTCAATCGCCCGGTTAGCGGCTCGTACGAGCTATTCGCTCCCCTAAACAGCCTTCGAAATGGGTATGTTCTCCGGCGTCAGGGCAACCGTGTGCGAGGAGAACGACCCGTGGCGGCGCAGCAGAAGTTTGTTTACTCCTTCACCGAAGGAAACAAGGACCTGAAGGATCTTCTCGGCGGGAAGGGTGCGAACCTCGCCGAGATGACCAACCTGGGCCTCCCCGTCCCTCCGGGGTTCACCATCACCACCGACGCCTGCAAGGTGTTCCTGGAGACCGGCACCGAGCCGGCCTCGCTGAACGAGGAGATCACCGGCCACCTGGCCGCCCTCGAGGCCCAGATGGGTAAGCAGCTCGGCCAGGCGGACAACCCGCTGCTGGTCTCGGTGCGGTCCGGTGCCAAGTTCTCCATGCCGGGCATGATGGACACCGTCCTGAACATCGGCCTCTCCGACGCCTCGGTGACCGGGCTCGCCGCCCAGTCCGGCAACGAGCGCTTCGCCTGGGACTCGTACCGCCGCCTGGTCCAGATGTTCGGCAAGACCGTGCTGGGCGTCGACGGCGAGCTGTTCGAAGAGGCGCTGGACGAGGCCAAGCACGCCAAGGGCACCGCCAACGACCTGGACCTCACCGCCGAGGACCTCAAGGCGCTGGTCGAGACCTTCAAGGCGATCGTGCTCCGGGAGACCGGCCGCGAGTTCCCGCAGGAGCCGCGCGAGCAGCTCGACCTGGCCATCCACGCGGTCTTCCACTCCTGGAACGGCGACCGGGCCCGCCTGTACCGTCGCCAGGAGCGCATCCCGAACGACCTGGGCACCGCCGTCAACGTCTGCACCATGGTCTTCGGCAACCTCGGCGAGGACTCCGGCACCGGTGTCGCCTTCACCCGCGACCCCTCCACCGGCACCCAGGGCGTGTACGGCGACTACCTGCAGAACGCGCAGGGCGAGGACGTGGTGGCGGGCATCCGCAACACCCTCCAGCTGGCCGACCTCGAGCAGCTCGACAAGAAGTCGTACGACGAGCTGATGTCCATCATGGAGACCCTGGAGAACCACTACCGGGACCTGTGCGACATCGAGTTCACCATCGAGCGCGGCAAGCTGTGGATGCTGCAGACCCGGGTCGGCAAGCGCACCGCCGCCGCCGCGTTCCGGATCGCCGTCCAGCTGGTCGACCAGGGCCTGATCGACCTGGACGAGGCGCTGCACCGGGTCACCGGCAACCAGCTCGCCCAGCTGATGTTCCCGCGCTTCGCCCCCACCTCCGAGACCCGTCCGGTCGCCTACGGCATCGCGGCCTCGCCCGGCGCCGCGGTCGGCAAGGTGGTCTTCGACTCGTACACCGCGGTCAAGTGGTCGCGCTCCGGCGAGAAGGTCATCCTGGTCCGCCGCGAGACCAACCCGGACGACCTCGAAGGCATGATCGCCGCCGAGGGCATCCTCACCTCGCGCGGCGGCAAGACCTCGCACGCGGCCGTGGTCGCCCGCGGCATGGGCAAGACCTGTGTCTGCGGCGCCGAGGAGCTGGAGGTGGACACCAAGAACCGGAAGTTCACCACCACCGACGGCCAGGTCGTCCACGAGGGCGACGTGGTGTCCATCGACGGCGCCAACGGCAAGGTGTACCTGGGCGAGGTCCCGGTGCTGCCGTCCCCGGTGGTCGAGTACTTCGAGGGCACCCTGCACGCCGGCGCCGACGTCCAGGGCGGGCTGGTCCAGGCCGTGCACCGGCTGATGTCCCACGCCGACGGCCGCCGCCGCCTCGCGGTGCGCGCCAACGCCGACAACGCCGAGGACGCGAACCGCGCCCGCCGGTACGGCGCCCAGGGCATCGGCCTGTGCCGCACCGAGCACATGTTCCTCGGCGAGGAGCGCCGCAAGGAGGTCGAGCACCTGATCCTGGCGGACAACGACAAGGACCGCGAAGCCGCGCTGTCCGCGCTGCTGCCGCGGCAGAAGGGCGACTTCCTGGAGCTCTTCCAGTCGATGGACGGCCTCCCCGTCACGGTCCGCCTGCTCGACCCGCCGCTGCACGAGTTCCTGCCCGACATCACCGAACTGTCGGTGCGGGTCGCCCTCGCCGAGGCCCGCAAGGACCCGAACGAGAACGACCTGCGCCTGCTGCAGGCGGTCCACCGCCTGCACGAGGCCAACCCGATGCTGGGCCTGCGCGGCGTCCGCCTCGGCCTGGTCATCCCCGGCCTGTTCGGCATGCAGGTCCGGGCGATCGCCGAGGCCGCCGCCGAGCGCAAGCTGGCCGGCGGCGACCCGCGCCCCGAGGTGATGATCCCGCTGGTCGGCACCGTCCAGGAGCTGGAGCTGGTCCGCGACGAGTGCGAGCGGGTGCTCGCCGAGGTCGCCTCCTCCACCGGCGTCAACCTCGACATCAAGCTCGGCACCATGATCGAGCTGCCGCGCGCCGCCGTGACGGCCGGTCAGATCGCCGAGGCCGCCGACTTCTTCTCCTTCGGCACCAACGACCTGACCCAGACCGTGTGGGGCTTCTCCCGCGACGACGTCGAGGCCTCCTTCTTCACCGCGTACCTGGAGAAGGGCATCTTCGGGGTCAGCCCGTTCGAGACCATCGACCGCGACGGCGTCGGCTCGCTGGTCCGCAGCGCCGCGAAGGCCGGCCGGGCCACCCGCCCCGACCTCAAGCTCGGCGTCTGTGGCGAGCACGGCGGCGACCCCGACTCGGTCCACTTCTTCCACGAGGTGGGGCTGGACTACGTATCCTGCTCTCCCTTCCGGATTCCGGTGGCGCGCCTGGAGGCAGGCCGCGCCGCCATCGAGACGGCGGGAAGCGACTCGCGCTGACACGAAGCAGCGCGGATCACTGACCGCACCCCTCCGCAGGGGAGGGGCGTACGGCGGAGCTCGGCGCAGGAGAGCCGCCGTACGAAGCAGCCGGGGCGGGAACGGACAATGGCGTCCGTCCCCGCCCCGGCGGCGTTTTTCTGTCGTGCCCGGAGTGCTCCAGCGACCCGGCGCGGCGCGCGATCGGCGGCGACGGCCGCTGCGCCGTCCCCACTCGCACGCGCGGTCGGCGGCGGCCCTTGTGCCGTCCCCGCTCGGCACGCGCGGAGCCTCCGCCGTTCGGGTGAGCGTGTCGGGCAAGCTTAGGCCCATGAGCAGCCGCAATCGCCTGATCAGCCTCGCCGTCCTGGTACTCGTCGGCATCGTCGCCGCAGTGGCCGCCCTGCTGGACGGCGGAGGAGGCTCCGGCAGCCCCGCCGCCGCGAAGTCCCCGTCCGCACCCGCCGCCGCGGCGACCCGCAGCGGTACCGCGACCGCCCCCAAGCCCTCCGCCCCGGCGAAGACGCCCTCCGGCGGGGCCACCTGGGTGCCGACCTCCACCGCGCTGGCCGACGTGTGCCGGAGCAAGCTGCCCCCGCAGGCCATCGACACCCTCAACCTGATCGCCAAGGGCGGCCCCTACCCGTACCGCTCGGACGGCATCGTCTTCGAGAACCGGGAGAGCCGCCTGCCGCGCGAGAGCAACGGCTACTACCACGAGTTCACCGTGGTCACCCCGGGTTCGGACGACCGCGGCACCCGCCGGGTCGTCACCGGCAACGGCGGCGAGCAGTACTGGACGGCCGACCACTACGCCTCCTTCCAGGAGATCGATCCGCGCTGCTGAGAGCGTCGCTGACGGTCCGTCGGAAAATTACTTTCCATCGCGGAAAGTATGTGCCAGAGTGGCAGCACTTGATCCGGCAGCGGGCCGGATCCGACGGCACGCCGCCCGGGGGATTCGATGGCCGACGACAAGCAGTTCACCAACGGAGAGACCGACGGGCTCCCGCCCGGAGCCCTCGCACCCGCCGAGGCGCTGGCCATCGCCGGCCGTGCCGAGGCCGCCGCGCGGCGGCCACTGCCACTGCCCTGGTGGTACGGGCCCGGCGTGGGGCTCTCGATCGCCGCGTACGGGGCGGCCATAGGGCAGTCCTTCGAGCATCAGGCGCAGTGGCTGATACTGCTGTGCCCGCTCGGCCTGGTGCTGGTGCAGGCCGCGATAGTGCGGGCGACCACGCACGCCCGGGGCGTCGCCAGACTCGCCGAGCGCGGGCTCCCGCCGCACACCCTGCAGGCGTTCGGCGCCGTCGTCCTGGTGGCGGCGCTGTCCGGCCTCGCCGCCTGGCTGGCCACCGGAGACCAGACCTGGATAGGGGCCTCCGCCGGCGCGGGCGGCGGCGTCGCACTCTGGGGCGGCATCGTCCTGCTCAACCGTCACCTCAAGGAGCAGAGCATGAGCAGCGCACAGTGAACGGGCTCGAACCAGCCCTCCACCAGCCCACCAGGCTCACCGTCCTGGCCTTCCTCAGCGGGTGCCAGGAAGCGGAGTTCTCCGTGGTCCGCGACTACTGCCAGGTCTCGGACTCGGTGCTCAGCAAGACCGCGGCGAGCCTGGAGACGCTCGGCTACCTGCGGGCCCGCAAGGGCTATGTGGGCAAGCGTCCGCGCACCTGGCTCTCCGCGACCCGGCAGGGCCGGGCCGCACTCGCCGCCCATCTCTCAGCACTCCAGCAGTTGGCCGCCGCCGCGGAGGCCGCCGCCGCAGAGACCGCCGGCTCGGAGACGGACGGAGGCGGCGGCTCCGAGAGCGACCGGGCCGAGGGCTGAGGCGGATGCAGGCCCCGGGTGGGCCCAGGCCTGGCGAAGTGTCAGAAGGATCACACACCGGGACGGGAGGTGGCGCCAATCCTCATGAGGCCCACGCTCCTTGACAACTCGACAGAGCGTCGAAGTCCACGGCCGCGAACCGTCCGGGGCGGGAGCGCGGAGGCCGACCCCACACGCTCCCGCCCCGGACGGGTCGGCGCCACCGGAGCGGCAGCCGAACGGGCGCTCAGGCGGCCGGGAGCAGCGAACTGCCGATCACAGGCTCGCCGACCAGGGAGCCGCCGTGTCTAAGGCACTCCTGGTTGAGCGGCGCCGGGTCCGGCGCACTGGGCGAGGTCGCGGCGGCGATCCGCAGCTCGATGATGTCGCGGACGGCCGGCCACTCCTCGTCCAGGATCGAGTAGAACGCGGTGGACCTGACCACCCCGTCCAGGCCGCGGGAGTGCGCCCGGCGGATCCCCTCGGAGGTCGCGCCCAGCCGCTCGATGGCGACCCGGGAGCGGGCGTTGCGGGCATCGGCCCGCAGCGAGATCCGCTGCACGCCCCAGACCTCGAAGGCGTGCCGCAGCATCAGCAGCTTCGCCTCGGTGTTGATGCCGGTGCCCTGCGCGCGCGGCGACAGCCAGGTGTTCCCGATCTCCGCCGCATCGGGCACCGCTTCGAGCGGATCGCCGTAGGGGATCCCCGGCACGGGCGGCCAGACCAGCGGCCCCTGCCAGTAGTCGAGTTCGAGGAACCGCGTCGAGCCCACGACCCGGTTGTCCGCCGTGCTCACGGTGGCGAACGGCATCGACCGGCCCGCTGCCTGATCGGCGAGGGCGCGCGCGATGTACTCCCGGGCGGCTTCCAGGCCGTGCGGGACAGGGGTGAAGGCGTAGGTCGTACGGTCCTCGGCGCCGGCCTCGGCCAGGGCCGCGGCGTGGTGCTCGGCGAGGGGCTCCAGCCGCACGGTGCGGCCGTAGAGGGTGACGGGTACGGGCACGGATCCTTCGGTCCTTCGGCTGTCGTCGGGGCCCGCGTGCCGGGTTCGCGGCGTGCGGGCAGTGGTCGTTCGCCCCGGCCCCGGACGACGGCCGCCCGGGCGCGCTACGCCAGAGGCTCGGGCGTGCGACGGGTCGGCAGCCCGGAGGCGGGCAGCGCGGTGCCGGTACGGACACGGGTCGACGGACCGATCCGGCGGGATGAGCGACGGGACAGTGTGCGTCCGCGAGATGGCCGAGAGAGAAACGAGATCACGAAGCGAAGCAGGCGGCCAGGTGAAGGCAAGGTGCGCAATGGATGGCTGGCCGCGCAACGGACCGGGGCGTGGCCCACGACGTGACAGACGGCGTGGCGCGACGACGCGACGATGCGAGGCAGCGAGAGGACGATACCCGCCAGAAGGCGGTGCGTCACTTCGCGGCGCGCCAACGGGGGCGCGCAGGTCCTTTCGGCACGCCGAGACGCCCCGTCATCCTACTGCCCGCCCGCCGCGCCACCGCCACGACCAGCGACTTTGGCAGGAGGTGAGAGGATTCGAGAGACGGGGTGAAGACTCGTGCGTGGGCGGGAATTCCGGCGAGCCGTCGCACGCTGGACAGATCAGATCCGAAAGCATTCCGAGACGACGAGACGGAACGGGGTTGGGTGGGCAGTGCGTGATCCCAAGGAGCTGTACGAGCTGGAACCGCAGGGCGTGACCGCCCTGGCGGCGGCCCGCGCCGCTGCCGAGGCCGGGGCCGGCCTGGTGCTGCTGTACCACTTCGAGGGCTTCATGGACGCCGGCGAGGCGGGCGGCCAGGTCGTGGCGCACCTGCTGGAACACGGGTCGCCGCAGGTGGTCGCCAGGTTCGACCACGACCGGCTGGTCGACTACCGGGCCCGCCGCCCAGCAATGACCTTCGACCGGGAGAGCTGGACGGACTACGACCCGCCGGAGATCCTCCTCCAGTTGGTGCGCGACTCGGTCGGCGCTCCGTTCCTGGTGCTCACCGGCCCCGAGCCGGACACCGAGTGGGAGCTGTTCGCCGCCGCCGTCCGTGATCTGGTCGAGCGCTTCGAGATCCGGTTGGCCGTCTCCTTCCACGGCATCCCGATGGGCGTGCCGCACACCCGGCCGGTCAGCCTCACCCCGCACGGCAACCGGGTCGACCTGGCGGCCGGCCACCCCAAGTGGTTCGACCAGGCGCAGGTCCCGGGCAGCGCACAGGCGTTGGTCGAGTACCGGCTCGCCGAGGCCGGCCACGACGTGCTGGGTTTCGCGGCGCACGTCCCCCACTACATCGCCCGCTCCCCGTACCCCGCCGCCGCGGTGGTGATCCTGGAGGCCGCCCAGTCCGCGACCGGCCTGGTCATGCCCGGCAGCGAACTGCGGGCCCGCGTCAACGAGGTCTACGCCGAGATCGAGGACCAGCTCTCCCAGGGCGACGGCGAACTGCGCACGGCGATCCAGGGCATGGAGAGCCAGTACGACGCGGTCTCCGGCGCGGCCGACCGCGAGAGCCTGCTCGCCGAGACGGCCGACCTGCCCTCCGCCGACGAGTTGGGTCGCCGCTTCGAGGAGTTCCTCGCCGAGCACGAGCGCGGCGCGGAGTAGGTGCGCCGCCGCCTGCTGGCCGCCGCTGCCGCGGTGCTGATCGGCACCGCGGCATGCAGCGCCGCCGAGACCTCCCGGACGCCGGGCCCCGAGGGCCCGGCGTCGTCGAGCCGCTCCGCGACGCCCGTCACCGGGGCCTACGTGGCGGCCGGGGACTCCTTCACCTCCGGCGTGCAGATCCCGCCCCAGGGCGGCTCCCCCCAGGGCTGCGGCCGATCCGGCGTCAACTACCCCTCCCTGGTGGCCCGGCAACTCGGCCTGAAGGACTTCACCGACGTCAGCTGCAGCGGGGCCCGGACGACGGAGCTGACGACGGCGCAGCAGACCGGCAACGGGGTCAACCCGCCTCAGCTGGACGCGCTCGGCCCGGAGACCGGCCTGGTGACGCTCGGCATCGGCGGGAACGACCTCGGGTTCATGGACGTACTGGGCCGCTGCGCGGTGGAGAACGTCCGCCACACCCTGACCGGCGGCAGCAGCGACGCGCCCTGCCGCAGCTACTACACCGACGGTGCCGGGCGCGGTGAGATCGGACGGCGGCTGCAGGCCGCCGACGAGCGGCTCGCCGCCGCCCTCGCCGAGGCCAAACGGCGGGCACCGCAGGCCCGGGTCCTCCTGGTCGGCTACCCGGCGCTGCTGCCGCAGGACCCGGCCCGGTGCGCCCAGACCCTGGGCAACGGGATAGCGGCGGGCGACGTCGAGTTCGTCGGCGCCCAGGAACAGCAGTTGAACGCCATGCTCCGCAGACGGGCCGAGGCCGCCGGTGTGGGCTTCGTCGACACCTACACCCCGTCCCTCGGCCACGACCTGTGCGAGCCGCAGGACACCCGCTGGATCGAACCGCTCAGCGCTGCGGCCGGGCTGGCGCCGATACATCCGAACGCGCTGGGCGAGCAGGGCATGGCCGGTGCCGTCCTGGCGGCCCTGGGGCAAGCGCACTGACTCTGCCGCCCGGCCTCCACGGGCACTGATCCTGCCGCCCGGCCGCACGAGCGCCGATCCCGGCCGCCCAACCTCGGCGGGGGCCGGGCGGCAGGGATCGGGGCTGTGCCGACCGGATCTGGCGACCTGTCACCCCTGCCGGACCCGTCAGACCGGTCGGACGGAATGGACGGCGATCCGGACGCCGTCGTCGTCCAGGCACACGCCGGTGGCCAGGTCGAAGCGCTGCTTGAGCAGCGGGGAGGCGACGTACACCCGGCCGTCCGCGGTGGAGCCGAGCAGGCCGCGGGAGAGCACGTACGCGCCGGTGAACGGGTCGCGGTTGTCGGTGGCGTAGAGGCGGTCGTTCGCGTCGCGGAACACGGCGACCTGCCGGCCGTCGGGCAGCAGGGCGGCGACGCCGCGGCCGGGGGCCAGCAGGTCCCAGTCGCAGACCGGCGACCAGCCGGCGGGGGTGAGCAGTTCGACTCGGGCGGCCGAGGCGGTGACGGTCATCGGACTTCCTCCAGCGGGCGGGCGGACAGGGACGCGGCGAGGCCGGGCCGCAACGGCACCTCGCCGGACAGCAGCACCAGGTCGGGCTTCACCTGGTCGCGTTCGGGCACGAACCGGATGCTCGGGTCGGGCACGCCGGGGGCGTTGACGAAGGAGACGAACCGGCGCAGCCGGTCGGGATCGGCGAGGGTCGCCGCCCACTCGTCCTGGTAGCCGTCGATGTGACGGGCCATCAGCGACTCCAGTTCGGCGGCGAGGCCGAGGGAGTCGTCGACCACCACCCGGCGGACGTGTTCCAGGCCGCCGTCGATCCGCTCCAGCCACCCGGAGGTGCGCTCCAGGCGGTCAGCGGTGCGGATGTAGAACATCAGGAAGCGGTCGATCAGGCGGAGCAGGTGTTCGTCGTCCAGATCCTGGGCGAGCAGGTCGGCGTGCCGGGGCGTGGCGCCGCCGTTGCCGCCGACGTAGAGGTTCCAGCCGGTCGCGGTGGCGATCACCCCGAAGTCCTTGCCCCGGGCCTCCGCGCACTCCCGGGCGCAGCCGGAGACGGCGGCCTTCAACTTGTGCGGCGAGCGCAGGCCCCGGTAGCGCAGTTCGAGCCGGATCGCCATGGCCGCCGAGTCCTGCACGCCGTACCGGCACCAGGTCGAGCCGACGCAGGACTTCACGGTGCGCAGGGACTTCCCGTACGCGTGGCCCGATTCGAAGCCCGCGTCGACCAGTCGGCGCCAGATGTGCGGCAGTTGGTCCACGCCCGCGCCGAGCAGGTCGATCCGCTGACCGCCGGTGATCTTGGTGTAGAGGCCGAACTCCTTGGCCACCTCGCCGATCACGATGAGTTTCTCCGGGGTGATCTCACCGCCGGGGATCCGCGGCACCACCGAGTAGGAGCCGTTCCGCTGGAGGTTCGCCAGGAAGTGGTCGTTGGTGTCCTGCAGGGCGGCCTGCTCGCCGTCCAGGATGTGCCCGGAGACGCCCAGTTCGGGTGCCAGCGAGGCGATGATCGAGGCGACCGTCGGCTTGCAGACCTCGCAGCCCTCGGCCCCCTCGGGTGCCCGGCCGTGCTCGGCGAGCAGCTGACGGTGGGTGGAGATCCTGCGGACCAGGACGATCTCGTACAGCTCGGCCCTGGTGTGGGCGAAGCACGGGCACAGGCCGCGGTCGATCTCGGCGCCGCTCGCCGCCAGTTCGTCTCCGACGATCGTGCCCAGCAGCTTCACGCAGGAGCCGCAGTTGGTGCCGGCCCGGGTGCAGGACTTCACCTGGGCGACGGTGCTGCAGCCGTGGTCGGCGACGGCGGCCCGGACGGCGCCCTTGGTGACGTTGTTGCAGCTGCACACCACCGCGTCGTCGGGCAGCGCGGAACCGCCCAGCCGGACGGCGGAGTCCGCGCCGGCCGGGAGCACCAGCGACTCGGCGGGGACGGGCAGCGGACGGCCGGTGCCCGCCAGCGGGCGCAGCGTCGCGTAGGCCGAGGCGTCGCCGACCAGGATGCCGCCGAGCAGCGCACCCTCGCCGGAGACCACCAGCTTCTTGTAGACGCCGGCGCGGGCGTCGGAGTAGACCACGTCGAGCGCGCCGGGCGTGCTGCCGAAGGCGTCGCCGAAGCTGGCGACGTCCACGCCGAGCAGCTTCAGCTTGGTGGACAGGTCCGCGCCGGTGAACGGCTCTGCGGCCTGCCCGGCGAGCCGCCGGGCCACCGAGACCGCCATCTCGTAGCCGGGGGCGACCAGGCCGTACACCCGGCCGTCGGCCGCGAGGGCGCACTCGCCGATCGCGTAGACGTGCGGGTCGGACGTGCGGCAGTGCGCGTCGACGGCGATGCCGCCGCGCTCACCGACGGTCAGGCCGGCATCCCGTGCCAGCTGGTCGCGGGGGCGGACCCCGGCGGAGAACACCACCAGGTCCGCGGCCAGTTCCGAGCCGTCGGTGAAGGACATGCCGGAGGCCCGCCCGGCCGAGACGGTGACCGCACTGGTGCCGACGCCGGTGTGGACCACCACGCCCAACTGCTCGACGGACCGCCGCAGCGCGGCGCCGCCGGCCGGGTCGACCTGAACGGGCATCAGGCGCGGGGCGAACTCCACCACGTGGGTCTCCAGCCCGAGTCCCCGCAGTGCCCCGGCCGCCTCCAGTCCGAGCAGGCCGCCGCCGACCACCGCACCCACCCGGGCCCCGGCGGCGTAGGACTCGATCGCCTGCAGGTCCTCGATGGTGCGGTAGACGAAGCAGCCCTCCGCGTCCCGGCCGTCCACCGGGGGCACGAACGGGGCGGATCCGGTGGCCAGCACCAGGGTGTCGTAGCGGAAGACGTCCCCGGCGGCGGTGGTGACGGTCCGGGCCGCCGGGTCGAGAGCGACGGCAGGAGAGGAGAGGTGCACCCGGAAGCCGTGCCGGTCGGCGAACCCGGGGTCGGCGAGCAGCAGGTCCTCGGGGGTCCGGCCGGAGAAGTACGAGGTCAGGGCGACCCGGTCGTAGGCGGGCCGGGCCTCCTCGGCGAGCACCACGACGTGGTGGCGGTCGGCGGCCCCGGTCTCGGCCAGGGCTTCCAGGAAGCGGTGGCCGACCATGCCGTAACCGACCAGCAGCAGGGTGGGCTTGGTGGTGGTCATCGGGAAGTCCCTCCAGGATCGTGCCCCGGTGCCGCCGGAGCGCCGACCGGTGGGACCACTCCTCGGCACCCCGGTCGCTGTCGTGACACCGAGCCTCGCCCGGGGGTGTTTCCCGGCCCGTGCGGCACGGTTTCGCCGCCGGAACTTCGGTCTCAGCGGTGGGCGGCGGCAGGTGTGAGAGCGGCGACGCGATGCGGCGGGTCCTATAGCAGGTGACGGGCTCCGGCGCGGGCAGGATCGCGGATCCCGCAGGAGATTCCCGAAGAACTGGGTACGACGGGGTGGGGGAGTGCGTACCCTGCACGCAGAGGAGCGGATTCGAAGATCGGCTCCGAGTCCGGCCGGGGAGCTGGCATGGCAGCTGACGTGCGGGTGAGGGGACGTGCCGCCCACTCCGCGGTGCTGCGCGAGCTGCACCGGCTCTGGGAAGCGGCCCGTACGACCGGGGACCGGACGATCACCCAGAAGCGCCTGGCCCGACTGGGCGGCATCGGCCCGTCCACTCTCAACGGCTGGCTGACCGGCCGCTCCGTTCCCCGGGAGACCGACCGACTCGCCGTCGTGGCGGGGGAGTTGGCCCGTGCCGCCGGTCGGCCGGTGCGCCGGGCCCGGTACTGGGCCGCCCTGCTGGAGGCCGACCGGGCCCGCCAGAGCGGGAGCGTGGCGGTGTCGCGCAGGTCCGGCCGGTTCGTCGCAGCGAACGCCGTCGCTGCCCCGAGCGGCGGCGGTCGGCCCGCCGGATGCCGGCGTGCGTCCGCCAAGACCGCCGGGCCGGCCGGGGCGCGGCTGCTCAACCGCCATCGCTCGGTGCCGGCCGCCGCCTCGCAGTCCCTGACGGGCTGTGAGCGCGAGATCCCCGCCGCGAGTCGGGCGACCGAGGCGGGTTCGTGCCGTCGGACGGCGAGCCCGGGTCAGGACGCTCCTCCGGCGGGCAGCCGGACACCGGGCGGCCCGACCACGGTCGACGACTGCGCGGAGGTCGCCGAACCGGGTGCAGCGACAGCCGAGGTGCACCTCCCCGAGGGGAGCCGCGCCGTCGAGACCGTCGGCCGGTACGCCCGGGAGGGGCAGTTGCTCGTCGGTGCTGACGGTGTCGACCAGGCCCGCCACGGGGCTGAGCGGGCCGACCGGCTGGCGGGTGGCGGACGGTTCGGGGTACCGGCCGAGAGTGGCGAGGTCCGGGTGGCGGTCGGGGGAACGGGCCAGGCGATCGTCCGGTGGGGAAGCGCGTGGGAACAGGGGGTCACCACGGTGCGCAAGGCAGTGGAAGTACGGAAAGCGGCAGGCCGGATCGACGAGGCGGTGGCCTGCCGGGAGCAACGGGGAGCTGCCGGCGACGAGTTGGCCTGGCAGGAGGCCGCGGCGCCGTTCGCCCGGCAAGGCCGGTGCGGAGAGCCCCAGTTCGCCTACCTCGGCGATCCGCACGCACTGCGCGAGCGCGCCGAACAGTGCGAGCGGGACCGCGACCTGGCGGGCGCGCTGCACTGGTACCGCAAGGCGGCCGGAGCCGGCAGCGAGGCGGCCCTGTTCCAGGCCGCGGACATGCTGGAGCGGAACGGCGACCGCGTCCGGGCGGTGCACTGGTACGAGCTGGCCGCCCGGCGCGGCGACGTCTACGCGATGCGTGAACTCGGTCGTCTGCTGGGCGAACTCGGCCGGACCAGGGAGTCCGCCGCCTGGTACCGGGTCGCCGTCCGCGCGGGCGGCCGACCCGAACGGTCGGAGTCCGTGGGCACGGTGGAGCAGTACGACCGACAGTCGGCGGCCACCCAGCCGACCACCGGGGCGACCGGGGGCGCCCGACCGGCCGACCCGCCGGCCGGGACGGTCGTGCCCCGGTCCGCCGGGCGGCCGGGCCCTGCGGGCGCCGCACCGGGCCTTGCGGATTCCGCGCTGCTGCCCGCCGCGGTGGAACTGCTGAAGGACGGTGGCCGGTACTTCGAGGCGGACCTGCTGCTGCGCTCGGCGGACCGCCCGGAGCAGGACCGGCTGCGGGAGGCGTCCCGGATGCTGTGCGGCTCGGTGGCCTCCGACGGGGCCGTCGAGTGGGTGCAGCGGTTCGCCGACACCGGGGACCGGCAGGCCGTACGGGAGGCGGCCGAGATGCTCGAGAACCGCGGCCGGATCGAGGAGGCGCTCGACTGGTACGCGCGGGCCGCCGCCGACGGCGACCGGGACGCCTTGGTCGCGGCCGCCCGGATGCTGGCCGACCGCCACCAGGTGCAGCGCGCCCTGGACTGGTACCGGCGGGCCACCGATGCGGGCGTTCAGACCGCCGAGCACGAGGCGCTGATCTTCCGTCAGCAGGTGGACGCGGCCGAGGAGCGGGCCGTACGGCGGCGCCGCGAGCGGGAGCAGCGGACGCTGTCGGCCGCACCGGCGGTGCCCGTCCCGCCGGAGGCCGGGGGCGCGACGGCCGGACCCTCCGGACCCACGCCCGTCCCCGTCCCCGTCTCCGCGCCCGTCCCCGTCCCCGTGCCCGGGCCCGCGTCTGCCCCGTCACCAGGCCCCGTCCGCGGCCCGCACTGACCCGCCAACCCAGCCCGGAGACCGCCCGGAGACCGCCCTCACCCCGGCCGATCTCTGGCCGGCCGTCAGGCCACGTGCCCGCACTCACCCGTGTGAGGCCTGGGAAACCGGCCGTGACCGGCGGGCAACGGGGGTGAAACAGGCGTCCGGCAGGGTGGCGGAATGACGACCCCCTCGTTTCCCGGCCGTCCCGCTCCGCTGCGGGTGCTGCACGCGGCCCGCCGTCCGGCCCTGGTGCTCGTGGCGCACGGGTCGCGCGATCCGGCGGCGGCCGTCGAACTCGGACGGCTGCACGCCAGGTTGCGCGGGGAGCGGCCGGAGCTGGACATTCGGCTCGGGCATCTCGGGCTGAACGAGCCGCTGCTGCCGCAGGTGCTGGACGGGCTGAGCGGCCGGGCGGTGCTGGTGCCGCTGCTGCTCAGCCGTGGCTACCACAGCAGGACGGACATCCCGCGGACGCTGTCCGCCGCCCCGCACCTGGCGGGGGAGTGCGCCCCGCCGCTGGGGCCGGACCCGCTGCTCACCGGTGTGTTGGCCGACCGGCTGGCCGAAGCCGGATGGCGGGGGGAGCCGGTGGTGCTCGCCGCGTCGGGCTCCCGGGTCCCGGACGCCGCCGAGGACGTGGGAGTGCAGGCCGCGCTGCTGTCCGCGCGGCTCGGTGTCGACGTCCGGGTGGGGTTCGTGTCGGCCGGCGGTCCGAGCGTGGCTGCCCGGGTGGCCGAGCTCTCGGCGGAGGGGTACGGGCGGGTCGCGGTCGCCTCGTACTTCACCGCCCCGGGTGACTTCGCCCGCCTGGCGGCCGCGGCGGGCGGTGCCCTGACGTCGGCCCCGCTCGGGGACCACCCGCTGCTGGCACGGCTGGTGCTGGAGCGGTACCGGTCCGGTGTCCCCAGCGCCCTGCGCCCGACCGGTTGAGCGGACACCTGGGAGTTGAGGGCGCGTCAGGTCGCGCAGGGCACCGTCGACGCGGGCACGTCGGTGGCGTCCGCGGTGTCCAGTGGTCGGCGCTCGGTGGGCAGGTCGCGGACGCGGCGCATCGGGGAGCACCAGAGGATCAGCGCGGCCAGCGGCACGCCGACGGTCATCAGCCACATCGCCGGGCGCACCCCGATCTGGGTGCCGAGGAAGCCGGCCAGCAGCGCGCCGAGCGGGATCGAGCCGAAGTTGAGCACCGCGCTGCTGGCGGAGATCCGGCCGAGCAGCTCCGGCGGGCAGTAGCGCTGCTGGAAGGTCGACTTGATGACGTTGCCGGCGACCACGCCGGCGGAGGCGCCGAAGCCGCCGATCAGGTACCACGCCAGGCCGAGGCCGCGGCCGGTCAGCGGGATCAGGACGGTCAGGGCGGGCAGGGCGAGTTCGAGCACCAGCATGGCGCGCGAGGTGCCGAGCCGGGCGGCGACCCGGCGGGCGAACGCCGCGCCGACGATGCCGCCGGTGGACGCCAGGCCGACCAGCAGTCCGACGGTGCCCTCGCCGATGCCGACCTCGCGGATCAGGAAGACCACCAGCAGGGACTGGTAGCCCGTCAGCACCAGGTTGGAGGCGGCGCCGAACAGGGTGAAGGTGCGGAACCAGACGTCGGAGCCGAGCAGGCGCAGTCCCTCGCCGATCTCCTGGCGCAGGGCCCGGCGGGGCCGGTCGGTGCGGGCGGTCTCGCGGTGGCCGATCCGGGCGGTGCAGCAGAGCGAGAGCAGGAACGTCGCGGTGTTGGCGAGCAGTCCGTTGACCGGTCCGGCGAGTTGGGCGATCAGGCCGCCGCTGCCGAGTCCGACGATGCCCGCGGCGGAGGCGCTGCCGTGCAGTTTGGCGTTGCCCTCGGCCTGGTCGGCGGTGGCGAGCAACTGCGGCAGGTAGGCGGTGTACGCGGTCTGGAAGAACACCCCGGCCGCTCCGGCGAGGAGGGCGACGGTGAGCAGGTGCCACAGCGTGAGGGTGCCGGCGAGGGCGGCCAGCGGGACGGTGGCGTACAGCACCAGCGAGACGGTGGTCGCGGTGAGCATGATCGGGCGGGACCGCAGCCGGTCCACCCACACGCCGGCGGGCAGGCCGATCAGCAGCCAGGGCAGCCAGCCCGCCGCAGTCAGCAGGCCGATCTGGAAGGTGCTCGCGTGCAGGGTGCTGACCGCGATCAGCGGCAGGGCCAGGCCGGTGACGGCGGAGCCGTACTTGTTGGCGGTCTCGCCGATCCACAGCAGCCGGAAGTCGCGGTGGCGGCGCAGCAGTCCGGCGGGTCGGCGGGCGGCCGGGTCGGCGGGGAGCGGCCCCGGGCGGAGCGGCTCGCCGGGGGGCGCGGTGCGGCGGGGCCGAGCAGGCGTGGGTGACGTCATGGCCGGTCGGGGTCCTTTCGGGGCAGTGCCTGGATCTGGACGAGGACCGGCCGGGCGTCGGGGTCGGGGGCGGCGTCCGGGTCGGGGGTGTGGCGGGCGACGACGGCGCTCAGCTCCTCTCCGAGGGCCAGTAGTTGAGCGGGCGTCAGGCGGAGGCTGTTCCAGCTGCTGATCAGGCCGGAGCCGTGCCAGTCGCCCTCCCACTCGGCGGCGAGCGAGTCGGCGACCCGCTGGAACTGGGTGCGCAGGTTCTCGGCCTGGTAGAGGGCGACCGCGGCCTTGGCGGCGGGGTCCTCGTCGAAGTCGGCGGCCGCGACGGTGATCGCGCCCGGAGCGGCGCGCCACCAGCGTTCCCGCTTGGTGCCGCGGCCGGTCTCCTCCTCGATGAACCCGTGTTCGGCGAGGTGCCGCAGGTGCCAGCTGACGGTGCCGGTGGACTCGCCGGTGCGGTCGGCGAGCCGGGCGGAGGTCGAGGGGCCGTTCAGTCGGAGCTCCTCCAGCAGCCGCATCCGCAGCGGATGGGCCAGCCCGCGCAGGCTGCCCGCGTCGAGTCGGCGTCGCGGGGGCTCGTTCCTCGGAGCGGGTGCGGCGGGCCCTGGTGCAGCAGACCCGGACGCGGCGGACTCGGGTGCGACGGGGTGTTCTTCGGGGCGGTGCTCGTTCATGGGGATCACACTAGAATGCAGAGACTCCTCTGCATAGACCTCTTTGCAGAGAAATCTCTGCAAGATTCGGGCGGTCGGCCCGAGCGAGTCGGCACCCGCCGTACAGGGCACCCGTCCGACGTCCGCCGTTCGCGCGGCGCACGGCCGAATGTCCGTCACCCGGCGTACGGTGGCGGATATATGAAGACCACCCCGTACGATCCGCAGTCCGAGGCACGCTGGGTGCCGGAGCCCGACAAGCGGCCCGGCCGTACCGCCTTCCAGCGCGACCGCGCCCGCGTGCTGCACTCCGCCGCGCTGCGCCGCCTGGCCGGGACGACCCAGGTGGTCGCGCCGATGCGCAGCGACTTCCCGCGCACCCGGCTCACCCACTCGCTGGAGTGCGCGCAGGTCGGCCGCGAGCTCGGCGCGGCGCTCGGCTGCGACCCGGACCTGGTGGAGACCGCCTGCCTGGCCCACGACATCGGCCACCCGCCGTTCGGCCACACCGGCGAGGAGGCCCTCGACCAGGCCGCCGAGGAGTGCGGCGGCTTCGAGGGCAACGCCCAGTCGCTGCGCATCCTCACCCGGCTGGAACCCAAGCGCTTCGCCCCGCTCGACGAGCCCGAGGTCCGGCTCTCCCCGTGGCCCGGCCGCAGCGTCGGCCTCAACCTGACCCGCGCCGCCCTGGACGCCGCCACCAAGTACCCGTGGGCCCGCGGCGGGCACCCCGCCGACCCGGCCTCCACCAAGTACGGCGTGTACGGCGACGACCTGCCGGTCTTCCGCTGGATGCGGACCGGCGCGCCGGACGGCCGCAGGTGCTTCGAGGCCACCGTGATGGACTGGTCCGACGACGTCGCGTACTCCACCCACGACGTGGAGGACGGCCTGCAGGCCGGCCACATCGACCCGGCGGCGCTGTACGCCCCGCACGAGCGGGCCGAGCTGTTCCGGATCGCCGAGCGGTTCGCCGCCGGAACCGACCCGGAGGAGTTCGGCGAGGCCCTCGACCGCCTGCTCGCCGCGGAGTGGTGGCCCGCCTCGTACGATGGGACGGCCCGCGCCCGGGCCGGCCTGAAGGACCTCACCAGCCAGCTGATCGGCCGGTTCTGCCTGGCCGCCGAGCAGGCCACCCGGGCCCGCTACGGCCCCGGCCGGCTCACCCGCTACGCCGCCGAGCTGGTCGTCCCGCGCGAGGTCCGGCTGGAGTGCGCGGTGCTCAAGGCGGTCGCCGTCCGGTACGTGATGCAGCGCGACGAGCAGGCCCAGCTCCGGTCCCGCCAGCGGGTGGTGATCGCCGAACTCGCCGAGGCCCTGCTGCGCACCGCGCCGGACGGGCTGGACCCGGTGTTCGCCGCCCTGTACGCGGAGGCCGAGGACGACCGCGCCGCCCTGCGCACCGTGATCGACCAGATCGCCACCCTGACCGACGCCTCCGCCCTCGCCCTGCACACCAAGCTGGTCGGTCGGTGAGGCCGGAGGCGTAGCACGTCCGCTCCCGTAGACTTTCCCAGTGGCCGGGAGGATCAGGGACGAGGATGTGCAGGCGGTGCGTGCCGCCCTGCCGATCGATGCCGTGGTCGGCGACTACGTGCAGTTGGCCAACGGCGGCGGCGCCCAGCTGAAGGGCGTGTGCCCGTTCCACGACGAGAAGTCCGCGTCGTTCTACGTGCACCCGGGCAAGGGCGTCTTCCACTGCTTCGGCTGCGGCGAGTCCGGCGACACGATCACCTTCCTGATGAAGATCGAGCACTGCTCGTTCGCGGAGGCGGTCGAGCGGATGGCCGCCCAGGCGGGCATCACCCTGCGCTACGAGGAGGGCGGCTACAGCCCGCGCCACCAGCAGGGCGAGCGGACCAGGCTGATCGAGGCGCACAAGGTCGCCGCCGCCTGGTTCCAGGAGCAACTGGCCACCCCCGAGGCGGAGATCGGCCGTCGCTTCCTCGCCGAGCGGGGCTTCGACGAGGCCGCCGCCAAGCACTTCGGGGTGGGCTACGCTCCGGCCGGCTGGGAGCACCTGGTGCGCTTCCTGCGCGGTCGCGGTTTCACCGACAAGGAGATCTCGGTCGGCGGCCTGGCCTCGCAGGGGCAGCGCGGCGGCCTGATCGACCGGTTCCGGGGCCGTCTGGTCTGGCCGATCCGGGACAGCGCGGGCGACGTGGTGGGCTTCGGCGCCCGCCGGCTGCGCGAGGACGACAACGGACCGAAGTACCTGAACACCCCCGAGACGCCGATCTACAAGAAGTCGAACGTCCTGTACGGCATCGACCTGGCCCGCAAGGAGATCGCCAAGTCCGGCCGGGCGGTGGTGGTCGAGGGCTACACCGACGTGATGGCCTGTCACCTGGCGGGCGTCACCACGGCGGTGGCCACCTGCGGCACCGCGTTCGGCGAGGACCACATCAAGATCATCCGCCGGCTGCTGATGGACACCTCCACCTACCGCGGGGAGACGGTGTTCACCTTCGACGGCGACGCCGCCGGCCAGAAGGCCGCCCTGCGGGCCTTCGAGGACGACCAGAAGTTCGCCGCCCGCACCTCCATCGCCATCACCCCCGGCGGCATGGACCCGTGCGAACTGCGCCTCGCCCAGGGCGACGAGGCGGTCCGCACCCTGGTGGAGAACCCGGTCCCGCTGTTCGAGTTCGCGCTCCGCTCGGCGGTGGCCCGGCACCGGGTCGACACCGCCGAGGGCCGCGCCGCCGCCCTCGAAGAGGCCGCCGGAATCATCGTCAAGATCAAGGACCGCTCGATCCAGCACGAGTACGCCGTCCAACTGGCCGGCATGGTCGGCATCCTGGACGAGCAGTTCGTGGTCCGGCGGATCTCCCAGCTGGCCCGCTGGCAGCGGGAGAACCAGCAGAACGGCCAGCACCGGCAGCTGCGCCGCGCCGAGCCCGCCGGGCAGCAGCCCGTCCGCCCGGAGCGGCCGGCGTTCCGGCTCAACCCGCGCGACCCGGCGCAGTTCGTCGAACGCGAGCTGCTCAAACTCGCCCTCCAGCACCCGGACCTGGTCAGCCCGGCCTTCGACCAGTACGGCGAGGACGAGTTCCCCACCCCGCCCTACCGGGCCGTCCGCCGCGCCATCGGCCAGTGCGGCGGCGCCGCGTACGGTGCGAGCCTGCCCGACTTCACCGGCGCCGTCCGCGAGGCCAGCCCGGACGACCGGGTCCGCGGGCTGGTCACCGAGCTGACCGTGGAGCCGATCCGTTGCCGTCGCAAGGTCGACGAGGTGTACGCGGGAGAGTTCCTGGTCAAGCTCCGCCTGCAGGCCGTGGACCGCCGGGTCGACGAGGTCCGCGCCCACCTGCGCCGACTGGGCGACCGCGCCACCGCCGAGGAACTGCACCCGGTGCAGAGCGAGTTGTGGGCCCTGCAGCAGTACGGCCAGCAGTTGCGCTCGCGCGGCGTCGCCGCGCTCTGAGCCGCCCGGGCCGCGCCCGGCCGCCGACCGTGCGGTGTGGCATCCGGGCACCCGTCGGGTGCCGAATGTCCGGCTCGCGGATGCCCGCAGGTGCCCGGGCCCGTCGGGCTGGGTATCCCCTCCGGTGTGGCGCGGCACCCCCAGGCCGCGCGCGGCCCCTGGAGGGATGCCCGTGGAGCTGTCATTCGCCCGCCCGCACCGATCCGCCCCCGCCCGCGACGCCGCGATCCCGCTCCAGCCCGGTCCGGCCGGCCCCGAACGCGCCGGCTGCACCGGCCCGCACCCCGGGCCGCCCGCCGGTGACCCAGGCACCGCCGAGGACGCCTTCGGGGCCACCCCCGGTCCGGCCGCCGACGAGGTTCCCGACGAGCCCCCGGAAGCCGCCCTGGACGAGGGCACCGGTCCGGCCGCCGACCTGCTCCGGCAGTACCTGCGCGAGATCGGCCGGATCCGGCTGCTCACCGCCGCCGAGGAGGTCGAACTCGCCTGCCAGATCGAGGCCGGCCTGTTCGCCGAGCTGGCGCTCGACCGCACCCCGGGCGGGGACGAGCGGCTCACCGACGACCTGGACCGGCTGGTGGTGCTCGGCCGGATCGCCAAGCGCCGTCTGATCGAGGCCAACCTGCGGCTGGTCGTCTCGGTCGCCAAGCGCTACGTGGGGCGCGGCCTGACCCTGCTCGACCTGATCCAGGAGGGCAACCTCGGTCTGATCCGGGCGGTGGAGAAGTTCGACTACGCCCGCGGCTACAAGTTCTCCACCTACGCGACCTGGTGGATCCGCCAGGCGATGAGCCGCGCCCTCGCCGACCAGGCCCGCACCATCCGGGTGCCGGTGCACGTGGTGGAGCTGATCAACCGGGTGCTGCGGGTGCAGCGCGCCCTGCTGCAGGAGCGCGGCGTGGAGCCGACCGCGGCCGAGGTCGGCCTGGTGCTGCAGCTGTCGCCGGAGCGGGTCCGGGAGATCCTCAAGCTCGCCCAGGAGCCGGTCTCGCTGCACACTCCGGTCGGCGAGGAGGACGACGTCGCCCTCGGCGACCTGATCGAGGACGCCGACGCCGCCTCCCCGCCGGAGAGCGCCGCCTTCCTGCTGCTGCGCGAGCACCTGGAAGCGGTGCTGGCCACCCTCGGCGAACGCGAGCGGCAGGTGGTCCAGCTCCGGTACGGCCTCGACGACGGCCGCCCCCGCACCCTGGAGGAGATCGGCCACCTGTTCGGCGTGACCCGGGAGCGGATCCGGCAGATCGAGGCGAAGACCCTCCGCAAGCTCCGCGAGCACGCCTCGGCCGACCAGCTCCGCGGCTACCTGGACTGACGGCCCGTCAGTGGTGGAACCCGGTGCGCTTCGGAACTCCCAGCTCGCTGAGCGGCGCGGGCTGGCGCTCCAGCTCGGGCAGCAGCCGC
Source organism: Kitasatospora sp. NPDC059646 (assembly GCF_042734615.1). Taxonomy (NCBI): domain Bacteria; kingdom Bacillati; phylum Actinomycetota; class Actinomycetes; order Kitasatosporales; family Streptomycetaceae; genus Kitasatospora; species Kitasatospora sp. NPDC059646. Next base: position 32,196 of record NZ_JBHWDS010000048.1, on the reverse strand, counting down.
CGCAGGTCGGCGAGCAGCAGGTCCGCCAGGTCGCGGGTGAACCCGTTGCGGCACACCACCCGCAGCACGGCCAGGTCGGTGCGCCCCTCGGGGAAGGTGTACGCGGGGACCTGCCAGCCGCGTTCGCGCAGCCGCCGGGAGACGTCGAACACGTCGAACGGGCTCTCGGCGACCGTGCTGAACGCGAACACCGGCAGCTGGTCGCCCCGGGTGATCAGCCGGAACGGGCCGAGCTTCTCGATCTCCCCGGCCAGGTACTGGGCGACGTCCCGGCAGGCCTGCTGGACGGCGTGGAAGCCGGAGCGCCCGAGCCGCAGGAAGGTGTAGTACTGGGCGACCACCTCCGCGCCCGGCCGGGAGAAGTTCAGCGCGAAGGTCGGCATCTCGCCGCCCAGGTAGTTGACCTTGAACACCAGTTCCTCGGGCAGTGCCTCGCCGTCCCGCCACAGCGCCCAGCCCACGCCGGGGTAGACGAGGCCGTACTTGTGGCCGCTGGTGTTGATCGAGGCGACCCGGGGCAGCCGGAAGTCCCACACCAGGTCCGGGTCCAGGAACGGCGCGACCATGCCGCCGGACGCGCCGTCCACGTGCACCGGCACGTCGAGCCCGGTGCGCCGCTGGAGGTCGTCCAGGGCGGCGCAGATCTCGGCGATCGGCTCGTACGAGCCGTCGAAGGTGGAGCCGAGGATGCCGACCACGCCGATGGTGTTCTCGTCGCAGTGCGCCGCGGCCTGGTCGGCGGTCAGGTGGAAGCGGTCGCCCTCCATCGGCACCAGCCGCGCCTCGACCTCCCAGAAGTTGCAGAACTTCTCCCAGCAGACCTGCACGTTGATGCCCATCACCAGGTTGGGCCGGGCCCCGGCCGCGTACCGGTCGGCGTTGCGCCGCATCCAGCGCCGCTTGAGCGCCATCCCGGCGAGCATGCACGCCTCGCTGGACCCGGTGGTGGAGCAGCCCACCGCCGCGCCGGGGTCGGGCGCGTGCCACAGGTCGGCGAGGATCGCCACGCAGCGCCGCTCCAGTTCGGCGGTCTGCGGGTACTCGTCCTTGTCGATCATGTTCTTGTCGCGGCACTCCGCCATCAGCCGGTCCGCGTACTCGTCCATCTGCGTGGTGACGAAGGTCGCCAGGTTGAGCTTGGCGTTGCCGTCCAGCATCAGTTCGTCGTGGATCAGCTGGTGGGCGACCGACGGCGGGATCGGCACCCGGGGCAGCCGGTGCAGCGGCGGGGCCACCTGCATCGCGCCCAGCGGATCGGTCAGCACGTGCAGCGGGCTGAACGGCAGCCGGCGCTCCTCCCGCCCGTGCTCCGACCCCTGCCCCTTGTGCAACGCCATGACGAACCGTCCCTCCACTGGTGAGAGCCCCCACGTTGCCACCGCGCGGCTGCTGACGCATCCTCAGCAGCCTGCCGGAGGACGGTTCCCGACGCCGCGTCAGGACGAGGCGGCGGTCTCCGGGTGGTGCTGCTCGCGCATCGCCGCGTACTGCTGGCGCACCGCGTTGCCGACCGCCAGGTCGTGCTCCTGCTCGGGGGCGAGCAGGGTGACGTCCGGCAGCTCCCAGTGCGGGGGCTCGGGCGTCCCGGCGAGCGCCCAGGCGGCCTGCCGGGCCGCGCCGCGCGCCGCGTGGTCGCCCCGCGGCGGAACCACCACGGGCAGCCCGAACACCAGCGGCGCGATCTGCTGGACGGCGGGCAGCCGCCCGGCCGTCCCCAGCAGGAACACCCGGTTCACCGTGACGCCGTTCGCGCGCAGCACGTCCAGCGCCTCGGCCAGGTTGCACAGCATGCCCTCGACGGCGGCCCGCGCCAGGTGCTGCGGACCCATCGACTCGGCCCGCAGGCCGGTCAGGGTGCCCGCCGCCTGCGGCAGCTTCGGGGTCCGCTCGCCGTCCAGGTACGGCAGGAAGACCATCCCGTACGCGCCCGGCGAGGACTGCAGGGCCAGCTCGGACAGGCCCTCCAGGTCGGTGCCGAGCATCCCGGCAGTGGAGCGCAGCACCTGTGCGGCGTTCAGCGTCGCCACCATCGGCAGGTGCCGGCCGGTCGCGTCCGCGAACGAGGACACCAGGCCGGACGGGTCGACCACCGCCCGGTCGTGCACCGCGAAGATCGTGCCGTTGCCGCCCAGCGACACCACCGCGTCGCCCGGGACCAGCCCCAGGCCCAGCGAGGCCGCCATGTTCTCGCCGGTGCCCGCCGAGATCAGCAGCCCCTCGGGGGTGTGACCGGCCGGCTCGGCCGGGCCCAGCACGTCCGGAACCTTCAGCTCGTGGCCGAACGCCAGCTTGATCAGGTCCTGCCGGTACTCGCCGGTGATCGGCGACCAGTAGCCGGTGCCGGACGCGTCGCCGCGGTCCGTGGTGCGCCGACGGGCGCCGCCCAGCAGCTGGGAGACCAGCCAGTCGTGCGGCAGCAGCACCTCGGCGATCCGCTGCGCCGACACCGGCTCGAACTCGGCCAGCCAGCGCAGCTTGGCGATGGTGTAGGTGGGGCCGGGCACCGCGCCGATCGCCTCCACCCAGGGCTCCGGCCCGCCGAGCGCGTCCAGCAGCGCGGCCGCCGAGCCCGCCGAGCGCGGGTCGTTCCACAGCAGCGCGGGCCGGACCAGCACGCCCCCGGCGTCCAGGCCGATCAGGCCGTGCTGCTGGGCGGACACCCCGATCGCCCGGACGCCCTCCAGCAGGCCGCCGGCCGCGGCGTCGCCGAGCGAGTGCAGCCAGGTCTGCGGGTCGACCTCGGTGGATCTGGCGTCGTCGCCCTCGGGGAGCGGATGAGGGGCCCGGCCCTGTCGCAGCACGGCGCCGGTGTCGGCGTCGCACGCGACGATCCGGGTGCGAGTGGTGGAGCTGTCGATGCCCGCGACGATGGCCATGCCGAGATCATGCCGCAGTCGGCGGCCGGGGCGGGCCCGACTGCCGCAAGTGTTGCCCAGTCGGTACCGGAACCAACCCCGCCGCCGACCCTCCGTGCCTGCTCGGGGGCGTTCCGTGCCGGGCCGGGGACTTCAGTGCGGTCAGGGGCGGACGGTGCCCCAGCCGTCGTCCTCGCCGTGGTGCTTGGCGAAGTACGGGACGCGCTCGGTCAGCGCGTTCGGCAGCTTCTCCCCGACCTTGTCGGCCACCGCCCCGGCGGCCTTCCCGGCGACCGCGCCCGCCTGCTGCTTGGCCTTGCCCGCCGCGTCCTGCACCCGCGGGTTCTCCCGCAACTGCTTGGCCGCGCCGGCCAGCTGGTCGTACCGCTCCCGGCCGGCCCGGGCGCCGAGGACGTACCCGATCCCGACGCCCACGATCAACGACACCTTCCACATGCCCTGGTTCCACCCTTCGTCACCGCGCGATTGTGTGCCGCGTCTACCCGTCCGGCCGGGCCGTGAACCGCCCCGCCGGTGGCGGGTCCGGGCCAGCCGGAGCCGCCGTGCACCAGCATCCCCGTCCGCACCGTGCGGCGCGCGCGGGGCGCGCCGGACCGGGCCCGTCGCCGAGGTGGGGGAGGCGGGGGCCGAAAGCGATTGGCGGAACACCCCCCTGAGTGCGCTAATGTATGTCCCGCAGCGAGCACCGTGGGCCCCGGAGAGATCCGGAGACCGGGGTGGGCGAGGCGGAAGCACGATCCTCCATAGCTCAATTGGCAGAGCAGCCGACTGTTAATCGGCAGGTTATTGGTTCGAGTCCAATTGGAGGAGCGCGGTCCCCCATAGCTCAATTGGCAGAGCAGCCGACTGTTAATCGGCAGGTTATTGGTTCGAGTCCAATTGGGGGAGCTTCACCGGACGTCACGGTGATCAGTACAGAGCGAAGGCCCTTCGGTGAGACCGAGGGGCCTTCGTGTTCTCCGTCTTCGGTGCGTCGTCCCCGTGTTCTCCGTCACGGTCGGGGTCGCGGACGCGTCAGCCGCCGGCCTGCCGGTAGAGCGCGGCGAGGCGGTCGCCGAAGGCCACGCTGTAGGAGATCTCCGGGCTGATCCCGCCCTGCTGGTAACCCCCTATCACCCCGACCACCTGGCCCTTGTCGGTCACCCAGGGACTGCCGCTGGTGCCGTCGGTGAAGCCGGCGCAGTCGAAGCGCTGCTGGGTGGCGCTGCGCGAGGTGGTGCGGCCCTGGCAGGTGATCGGGGAGCCGGCCGAGTTGGGGTAGCCGGTGACCGTGACGTTCAGCCCGAAGCCCAGGCCGGTGGCGACGGTGTCGGCGCCCACCACGTCCTCGATCTGCCGGCCGTTCAGCGGGGCGACGACGAGGAAGGCGACGTCGTACCCCTCGTCCTCGTCGGTCCCCCAACGCGGGTCGAACAGGACCTCGGAGACCTGCCAACTGCCGTACGGGGCCTGCTGGTCGCGGTATCCGGGGGCGAACACCAGGTCGTCCAGCGCGGTGCCGCGCGGGGCCGCGCAGTGGGCGGCCGTGATCAGCAGGTTGTGGCCGCGGCTGTGCACCACGCCCGCCGTGCAGGCCCGCAGGCCGTCGGTGCCGTCCACGAACAGCGCCCCGATCCGGTTGCCCGCCGCGTCCGCCGGGGCGGGCCGGGCGGTCGGACGGCTGCCCTCGGTCTTCGGAGCGGAGTCGCAGCCGGTCGCGGCGGTCGCCAGCAGGAGCAGTGCGCAGGCCGCTGCGGCCGTGACACGGCCGGTTCGGGGAGAGGTGCGCGGCACTGTCACTCGCTTCCGCTCGGCGGCCCGCCCGAGGATGTCGAGCGGCGGACGCAGCAAGATCTACCAGGGCCCGCGCCACACCGGCAACCGCCTCGGCGGTGGGCCGGCCGCCCGCGTGTCGGGAACGCCGGAACGCCCGCCGACCTGGTGCGAACTGCTGTGCGGAGGGCCTCCTTCCCGTATCCCTGTCCGCGCCCGGCGTCGCCCGGGCGATCGGGCGTGGCCGCCGCTGCGCGACCGCTGCGGGCCGCTACCGGCAGCGACGGCCGGACCGGCGGGCCGGGGGCGCGAACCGGCGGCGCGGGCGGGAGCGGACGGGGCGTACCCGGATGAGCCCCCGGCGCGCACCACGGGTGATCGACCGGCTATGCTGCCGGGGGCGGCCCTGAGGGGCCGTCTGCTGCTGCCAGGACCGCTCGTCGGCCCCGGCGGGTCGAGTCGGGGGGCGGTAGCTCAGCCGGTTAGAGCAGGGGACTCATAATCCCTTGGTCGTGGGTTCGAGTCCCACCCGCCCTACCTCGGCCGCTGACCGTTCCTCCGCCGATGGGCCCCTGAGCAGGCGAAACGCCCGGGCTCGCCACGCAACTGTAGAGCACCGGCGCATCCGGCGGCCCGGTTCTCCGCCGAGATTCACCCTCCAGTGGACATCTCCTGGACAACTTGCCGTACAGCCGCCGCTTCTGACGCCGCCTCAACTGCGCGCCGCAGCGGCCCGCAAGCCCGCTGCCGCACCTGCTGCCCGCTCGTGCATCCACCGATCGGATGATGCCGGTGTCAGCCGGAAAGCTCGCCAGGACTGGCCGGTTCGCCGACGAAGCGACGGGGCGGGCGGGGCAAGTATGAAGTGGAACCGGCTTCCGCCCCCACACCGCGTCTGTTGAGGCATTCCCGTGCTGTACCTGCCGTCCCTCAGGAGGAGGAGCGTGATGACGACCGCAATCGACCAGCGCCTGCTCGGTGCCGCGCACACCGGCGATCTCGACGCTGTCAGGGCCGCCCTGGAGGACGGCGCCCAACTGGAGGCCCGCGACCCGCAGGGGCGGACGGCGCTGCTGAGGGCCGCGCTCGCCGACCACGTGGCCGTCGCCGAGTTCCTCGTCGCGGCCGGTGCCGATCCGGATGCGCAGGACCACCGCGAGGACAGCCCCTGGCTGGTCACCGGCGTCACCGGCAGCGTCGCCATGATGCGGGCGCTGCTGGTCGCCGGGCCGGACTTCGGGCTGACCAACCGGTTCGGCGGGATCAGCCTGATACCCGCCGCCGAGCGGGGCCATGTCGCCTACGTACGGGCCGTGTTGGAGGAGACCGATCTCGACGTCGACCACGTCAACCGGCTGGGGTGGACGGCCCTCCTGGAGGCCGTGATCCTCGGCGACGGCGGCCGCCCGCACACCGAGATCGTCCGCCTGCTGCTCGCCGCGGGCGCCGACCCCCGGCTCGCCGACGCCGACGGCGTGACGGCCCTCCAGCACGCAGAGCGCCGCGGCTTCCGGTCCATCGCCGCCCTGCTGCGCGAAGCCGCACCCGATCAGGAGAAAGGAGTCGCCCCATGACCGGCCGCCACCGTCACCGGCACACCGTGCCGCTGCTGCTCGCCGTCGTGTCGACGCTGGCCGCGCTGCTGGCCGGCTGCGCCACCCGGGCCGACAGCTCGCCGGCCTCGCCGCCGCCGGGCGCGGCAGCCGCGTCACCGCCGCCGACCGTCGCATCGACCGACGGAGCGTCAATCACCGGGCCCACCCCGCCGGGAACGCTCCTGGTCGCGGACTTCGGGGCGGACACCGCGACCTTCGTCGATCCGGGGCGCGGCGCGATCGGCTCGGTCCGGGTCGGCACCGCCCCGTACGCCGTGGCGCTCGGGGTGGACGGGCGGGCCTGGGTGAGCACCGCGGAGGGCGTCACCGAAGTCGACACCCCTACCCGCACGGTGCGCCGGACCATCGCCCACCGCACCGACACCGGCCCGGCCGGGGGCGGCGAGTACCGGGGCGGCGCCATGGGGCTGGCGCTCTCGCCGGACGGCAGCCGGCTGTACGTGGGCGTCAACATACCGGGGCGCAACGGGGTGTTGGAGGTGGTCGACACCGGCTCCGGCCAGGTCGTGGGGGTCGCCCCGGTGGGGCGCCGACCATTCGACGTGGACGTGTCGACGGACGGACGGGAGGTGTACGTGACCGGCCACGACTCCTTCGACGTGACGGTGGTGTCCGCCGACGGTCTGGCCACCCGGCGGATCGAGGTCGCACCGTACGGGACGGAGGGCGGGCTCGGCTCCTGGCTGAAGCCGCACTACGCGGCCGTCCGGCCGGGCGACGGGAAGCTGCTGCTGCCGTTCGAGGGCGAGCGGCTGGCGGTCGTCGACCCCGCCACCGGGCAGGTGTCCGTGGAGCCGATGACGGCCGACACCCACCAGCACGGCGTCACCGTCGCCCCGGACGGCCGACTGCTGGTGGTCGGCAGCGGCCCGATCACGGGAAGCGACGCCGGCCCCAGCCTGACCGTCCGTCAGCCCGACGGCCATGAGCGGATCTACCCGCTCGGCATACCGCACGAAGCCGTCGCCCTCTCCCGGGACGGGCGGACGGCCTACGTCACCGGAGGCTTCACCCGGGACGGCTACTGGGACGGGATCACCCTGGTCGACCTCGGCTCCGGCGCCACCCACCGTCTGGAGGCCGGCCACCGGCCCCTGGGGGTTGCCGTGCTCTGACGGCCGGGCGGGGCACTCGTCCCGCCGATTCCGGGCCGGGCCGAGTCCGCGCCGCCACCGCGGGGCAGCGCCCGTGTACCGCCGGGGCTCTGATGCTCCGTCGCCTCGGCGGCCCGGTCGGAAGGGCTACTCCCGGGGGAGCGAGGCCAGGGCCTGGCAGAGGGCGTCGACGGCGGCGGGGAAGGCGTGGTCGGGCGGCGTGCCGTAGCCGATCACCAGGCCGTCGCGGGGCGGCATCGTGCTGTCGGGGTGGCGGTAGGGGCGCAGGCCCTCCAGGGCGAGGCCCAGCCGGCGGGCGGTGCCGAGGGCCAACGGCTCGGAGCCCGGCGGGAGTTCGAGGACGGCGTGCAGGCCGGCGGCGATGCCGCTGACCCGGACGTCGGGGGCGCGTTCGGCCAGGGTGCGGACCAGCAGGTCGCGGCGGCGGCGGTAGTGGCGGCGCATCCGGCGCAGGTGGCGGTCGTAGGCGCCGTGGGCGATGAAGTCGGCGAGGGTGAGTTGGTCGATCACGCCGGAGGTCAGTTCGCGGGTGCCCTTGGCGGCGAGCACCGGGTCGACCAGGGTGTCGGGCAGCACCATCCAGCCGAGTCGCAGCGCGGGCGACAGGCTCTTGCTGGTGGAGCCCAGGTAGACCACCCGGTCGGGGTCGAGGCCCTGGACGGCGCCGATCGGCTGGCGGTCGTAGCGGAACTCGCCGTCGTAGTCGTCCTCCAGCAGCAGGCCGTCGTGGGCGCGGGCCCAGTCCACCACGCCGGCGCGGCGGTCGGCGTGCAGCGGTCCGCCGGTGGGGAACTGGTGCGCGGGGGTCAGCAGGGCGGCCCTGGCGCCGGTGGCGGCCAGTTCGTCGGTGCGGGCGCCCGCCCGGTCCACGGTGAGCGGGACGGTGCGGCGGCCGGCCGCGGCGAGCAGGTCGCGGTAGAACGCCAGGCCGTACGACTCGACCGCGACGGGTCCGTCCAGGATGCCGCCCAGCAGGCGGAGGGCGTGGGCGAAGCCGGCGCAGACCACGATCCGGTCCGGGTCGGTGCGGACGCCTCGGGCGCGGGCCAGGTACTCGGCGAGCGCGGTGCGCAGTTCGGGACGGCCGCGCGGGTCGCCGACACCGAAGGCGTTGCTGGGGGCGGCGGTGACGGCCCGGCGGGCGGAGGTCAGCCAGTCGGAGCGGGGAAAGGCGGAGGCATCGGGCGAGGAGGGCATCAGGTCGTGGACGACGGGACGGGCGGCCGTCGTGCGCGCGGGGGCGCTCCGGCCGGTGGGCAGCGGGGCGGCCCGGTGGGCGACCCGGGTGCCGGAGCCCTGGCGGGCCGACAGGCGTCCCTCGGCGACGAGTTCGGCGTACGCGTCGGCCACCGTGTTGCGGGCGATGCCCAGGTCGCGGGCGAGACTGCGGTACGGGGGAAGGCGGGTGCCGGGGGCGAGGCGTCCGGAGTCGACGGCCTCGCGCAGGGCGTGCATCAGCTGGGCCCGGCGGCTGCCCCGGCCGGAGAGTTCGAGGTGCAGGTCGGTGCCGAGCGGCTCGGCGGCAGCGGGGCCGTCCGGCTGTTCGCGCGGGCGGGGGACCGCCCGCGGCGTCTCGGCGGGGGCGGGCTCCGACGGGGAATTGACCCATGTTTCCGGCACGGACATGCACCCTACTGCCGGTCGGTCGGTTTCCTAGGGTTGAGTCATGACAACGCATCAGGTACCGCAGCGCATGAACTTCTCCGCCGTCGCCCCGAAGGTCTTCAAGGCCGTCCTGGCCCTCGACGCCGCCGCCCGCGAGGGGCTGGACCCCGAACTGCTGGAGCTGGTGCAGATCCGGGTCGCCCAGGTCAACAAGTGCGCGTACTGCATCGGCTACCACACCGCGGACGCCCGGAAGGCGGGGGAGAGCGAGGAGCGGATCTACCAGCTCACGGCGTGGGAGGAGTCCAGCCTGTTCACCGAGAAGGAGCGGGCCGCGCTGGCCCTGGCGGAGGCGGTCACGCTGCTGCCCTCGGGTGTCCCGGACGAGGTGTACCAGGAGGCGGCGAAGCACTTCGAGGAGCGGGAGCTGGCCCAGCTGATCGCCCTGGTGTTCACGGCCAACGCGTGGAACCGGATGAACGTCACCACCCGCAAGACGCCCGGCACGCTCTGACCGGGCACTTCGGAGTCCGGGCACGCCGGGTACCTGAGGCCTCCGGGTCGCCGGGCCCGCGGGCCCTCGGTGGAAGGGGGTCCGACGGGGACCGGCGGGGGGCGGCGGTCCCCGGTTAGGGTGGGCGGGTGCTCGTGCCCGCTGATCTGCCCACGCCGTTGACGGTGGTCGACGACCCGGAGCTGGCCGCGGCGGGGGTGGAGCTCCGGCTGAAGCGGGACGACCTGGCGCATCCGACGGTGCCGGGCAACAAGTGGCGCAAGCTCGCGCCGAACCTGGAGCGGGCGGTCGCGGACGGCAGCCGGGCGCTGCTCACCTACGGCGGGGCGTACTCGACCCACGTGCGGGCGGTGGCCGCGGCGGCGCGGGCGCTGGGGCTGGGGAGCGTCGGGGTGATCCGCGGGGCCGAGCTGGCCGGGATGCCGCGCAACTGGTCGCTGGCCAGGGCCGAACGGGACGGGATGGTGCTGGAGTTCGTCGAACGCTCCGTCTACCGCGAGGTCGCCTCCGGCCGGCAGGAGCGCCGGCCGGAGCACTTCGTGCTGCCCCAGGGCGGCTCGAACGCGGCGGCGGTCCGCGGTGCGGCGGTGATCGCCGCGGAGCTGGCCGCCCAGCTGCCGGAGCCCGGCGACCGGGACGTGGTGTGCTGCGCGGTCGGCACCGGCGGCACGCTGGCCGGGATCGCCGCCGGCCTGCCGCCGGGCGCGCGGGCGCTCGGCGTGGCGGTGCTGCGCGGCGAGGGCTACCTGGAGCGCGAGGTGACGGCGCTGCACCGGGCCGCGTACGGGCGGGAGTTCGCCAACTGGCGGCTGGTGCACGACTGGCACGGCGGCGGGTACGGCAAGGTCCCGCCGGAGCTGGAACGATTCGCCGCGGGGTTCGAGGACCGGCACGGGGTGCCGGTGGAGCGGCGGTACGTGGCGAAGGCGCTGTCGGCGGTCTACGGCCTGGCCGGGGCGGGCCGGCTGACGGGCCGTCGGGTGACCCTGGTGGTGACCGGAGTCCCCGACCCCGGCCCGGAGGCGTAGCGCCCGGCGCGGGACGGGCCGTCGCCCGGACCGGAGCGGCCCGGGCGACGGTGCGGGGATCGGCCGCCGTGCGGGGATCAGCCGAAGCTGAGGTCGCTGCAGAGGTCGCTGTCGGCGGGCCGGGTGTTGTCCGTGATGCCGTTCGGGATGGCGGGCGGGACGCCGGTGGCGGAGGCTCCGGGCAGCGGGCTGTCCCCGGTGTCGGCGCCGGCCCGGTCCTGACCGATGGTCAGCACGATGCTGTCGGCGTTCGAGCCGGCCCGGAGTTCCGCGCCGGGGTACAGCAGGGCGAGGCGTTCGGCGGCCGGTCGCAGGCCGAGCGAGTACTCGATCAGCGTGGTCGGCCGGGCGGGCGTGTTGCTGCCGATGGTGATGTCGCGGTAGCCGTTGCCGCGCAGCGCCAGCGCGGTGCGGCCGGCCAGTCCGGCGGACTTGGCGGCGTTGTGGACCACGATCGGCACGTCCAGGCTCGCGGCGTCGGGGCTGCCGGTGGCCGACGGGCCGCCGGACGCGCCGGGAGGGGCCCCGGGGGACGCGCCGGGCGACGGACTGCCGGACGCACCGGGTGCGCCGGTCGCACCGGGCGAGCCGTCGGCCGAGGGCGCGGTGGACGGGTTCGCGGCGTCGCCGGTGAGGCGGCCGTCCAGGGTGCGGTCCTCGCGGAGCAGGTTCCACAGGATGGTGGCGTCGGGCTGCACGACGGCGACCCGGGCGCCCTGGAAGCGCCAGGGCAGGGTGACGAACTGGATGTCGGCGAGCTTGATGTTCTGCAGCGACTGGGCGAACTCGGCGAGCTTGTACGGCGAGCCGAGGTCGGGGTCGACGGTGAGCGACCTGGTCGCGGCGTCGGCCAGCGGCAGCAGGGTGGTCAGGTCGAATCCCCGCCCCTGCACCTTCTTGATCAGCGAGGACATGAACGCCTGCTGACGGCGCATCCGGCCGATGTCGGAGCTGTCGCCGAGGCCGTGCCGGGCCCGGACGTAGTCGACGGCCTGCTGGCCGGCGACGGTCTGGCGGCCCTTGGTCAGGTGGATGCCGTAGGAGTCGACGTCGTTGGGGACGCACACGTCCACGCCGCCGACGGCCTCGGTGACGGCGGCGAAGCCCTTGAAGTCGACGACGAGGGTGTGGTCCACCCGCAGGCCGGTCAGCTCCTCCACGGTGTTCTGCGTGCAGGCCGGGTTGCCGGCCTTGAACTCGCCGATCGTGAAGGCCGAGTTGAACATCTGGTTGGTGCGGGCGGTGGTCCACCGGCCGTCGGCCAGTCGGCAGGGCGGGATGGTGACCAGGGTGTCGCGCGGGATCGACACGCCGACGGCGTGTTTGTGATCGGCGTAGACGTGCAGCAGGATCGCGGTGTCGGAGTGGCCGACCCCCTCGTCGCCGCCGCCGAGGTCGCTGTTGCCGTCGCTGCGGGTGTCGGAGCCGAGCAGCAGGACGTTGACGGGTCGTCCGCCGGTGGATGCGGTCGGTCCGGCCGGCGGGCGGCTGGACGCGATGCCTTCCGGGGCGAAGGTCGTGATGTTGTGGTCGAGCCGCTGGTAGTACCAGGCGCCGAGTCCCGCGGCGACGACCCCCATGACGGCGGCGGTCGCCCCGAGACCCTTGGCTATTCGTCTGCCCCGGCCGCCGCGGGACGGGGCCGCGGCGGTGCTCTGGGTGGCGTCGGTCATCGGTCCGGGATCTCCCTGCGCGCAACGGGAACTGGTGCCCGAGGGCAGGCACTTGCCCCGGCCGCGATACTGCGGACGGGGCGTTCGTCACCACTTAGACGGCGCGGTGGCCGGAATGGTTACAGGCGAACCATCATTTCCGACAGATTTTCCGGACCTCGAACCGGGGTGCGGTCGGACCGCCCGGCCGGCGCTCCGGCGGGGGGTCAGTCGCGGGCCGAGGAGTCGAGCATCCGCCGCAGCAGGTCCCGCAGTTGGGCCCGCTCGGGGCCGTCCAGCGCGGCCAGCGGTTCGCGGGCGAAGTTCAGCGATTCGCGGAGTTCCGTCGAGGCGGAGAGCCCCGAGCCGGTGGCGACCACCAGCTTCACCCGGCGGTCCTGCGGGTCGGACTCGCGGGTGACGAACCCGCGGGCCTCCAGCCGGTCGACGATGCCGGTGATGTTGGACGGCTCGCAGGAGAGGGTCTGCGCGATGTGCCGCATCGGCATCGGGCCGCGCCGCAGCAGCGCCAGCACCTTGGCCTGCGCGCCGGTCAGCGAGCGGGCGGCGGCGGCCTCCTCGTACTCGCGGTGGAAGAGGGCGACCAGACGCGCCATGAGGTCGACGACCTCCAGGGTGATCGGGTCGGCGGTGGGGACGGGGGCCTGCTCCGTGACCTGCTCCATGCCGTCGAGTCTACCTGAACAGTTGACAACATGAACCTTTCATCCACAGGATTACTTTAGTAGCTGAATGTTTCAGGCTCAGAAGGAGAATGTGATGGCAGAGCAGGACCTTCCCGCGACCGGCCGCGAGTGGCACCTGGCCGCCCGACCCCAGGGCTGGCCCGTCCCCGCCGACTTCGCCCTGGTCGAGGCCCCCGTCCGGCAGCCCGGCCCGGGTGAGATCACCGTGCGCAACGCGTACCTGTCGGTGGACCCGTACATGCGCGGGCGGATGAACGACGTGAAGTCCTACGTCCCGCCGTACGCGCTCGGCGCGCCGATGGACGGCGGCGCGGTCGGCCACGTGATCGCCTCCCGCGCCGAGGGCTTCGAGGTCGGCGACGCGGTGCTGCACGGACTCGGCTGGCGCGAGTACGCCACCCTGGACGCCGCGCACGCCGTCAAGGTCGACCCCGAACTCGCCCCGCTCTCCGCCTACCTGGGCGTGCTCGGCATGCCCGGCCTGACCGCGTACGCCGGCCTGCTGGAGGTCGCCTCGTTCCAGGAGGGCGACATCGTGTTCGTCTCCGGCGCGGCCGGCGCGGTCGGCTCGCTGGTCGGCCAGATCGCCCGGCTGAAGGGCGCGAAGCGGGTCGTCGGCTCGGCCGGCTCCGCCGAGAAGGTCGCCACCCTGGTCGACCACTACGGCTTCGACGCCGCCTTCAACTACAAGGACGGCCCGGTCGCCGAGCTGCTCGCGGAGGCCGCCCCCGACGGCATCGACGTGTACTTCGACAACGTCGGCGGCGAGCACCTGGAGGCCGCGATCGGCGCCCTGCACGTGCACGGCCGGGTCACCATGTGCGGGGCCATCGCCCAGTACAACGACACCTCCGCCCCGGCCGCACCGCGCAACCTGGCCCTCGCCATCGGAAAGCGGCTGCGGCTGCAGGGCATGCTGGTCGGCGACCACGGCGCGCTGCGCGGACGCTTCCTGGAGGAGGTCGGCGGCTGGCTGCGGGACGGCTCGCTGCGCTACGACGAGACCGTGGTCGAGGGCGTGGAGAACGCCGCGGACGCCTTCATCGGACTGCTCCGCGGCGCCAACACCGGAAAGATGGTCGTCCAGGTCTGAGAACGGCCGCTCGCCGCGCCGAACTGACGGAGCGTCGGCTTTCGGTCCGTCAACCCGCCCCCGCCGGACGCACGATCCGGTGGGGGCGCGCGTTTAGGTCCGTTCGGGGGAGGTGAGCGCTGAGAGGGTAGACCTCCCGGGGGAACCGACTAGCATGGAGTGAAAGCTTGTCCGTTTTGCTCGATTTGATGACCTAATGTCGAATAAGTTGAGCGTCACGGGGTAGCCACTGGTCAGTACCTACCGGCGACGGCGCGAGGCAGCTGGGGAAGGCGACCCTCGTCCACAGCCAGGAGGTCCCGGTGACGACACGTGGTGTGCTCTACATCCACTCCGCGCCACGCGCGCTGTGCCCGCACGTCGAGTGGGCGGTGGCGGGCGTCCTCGGCGTGCGGGTCAACCTCGACTGGATCAGGCAGCCCGCCGCGCCCGGGCACTGGCGGTCCGAACTCTCCTGGCAGGGAGAGCCCGGCACCGCCTCCAAGCTCGCCTCCGCGCTGCGCGGCTGGCAGTTGATGCGCTACGAGGTGACCAGCGAGCCCTGCGCCACGGCCGAGGGCGAGCGGTACTCCTCCACGCCCGGCCTCGGCATCTTCCACGCCGTCACCGGCATCCACGGCGACATCCTGATCCCCGAGGACCGGCTGCGCGCCGTGCTGCTGCGCGCCCGCAGCGAGGGCAGCGACCTGGAGACGGAGATCGGCCGACTGCTCGGCAAGCCGTGGGACGACGAGTTGGAGCCGTTCCGGTACGCCGGGGAGGGCGCGCCGGTGCGCTGGCTCCACCAGGTGGTCTGACCGGGCGCCGGACGGGACCGGCCCGGCACTCGCTCGGAGTGCCGGGCCGGTCGCGCGGTGGCGGGTGCGCGGGTCTCAGACGGTGCGGAACGCCAGGACCACGTTGTGGCCGCCGAAGCCGAAGGAGTTGTTGAGCGCGGCGATGCGGCCGTCCACCGGGAGCTTGCGGGCCTCGTCGCGGACGATGTCGGCGTCGATGTCGTCGTCCAGGTCGACCACGTTGGTGGTCGGCGGGGCGATCCGGTGGTACAGCGCGAGGACGGTGGCGACCGTCTCGATGCCGCCCGCGCCGCCGAGCAGGTGGCCGGTCATCGACTTGGTGGCGGAGATCGCCACGTGCTCCAGGTGCTCGCCGAGTTCGCGGCGCAGCGCCTTGATCTCCGCGGTGTCGCCCTGCGGGGTGGAGGTGGCGTGCGCGTTGACGTGCACCACCTCGGACTTGTCGAGCTCGTTGCGGTCGAACAGGTCGGCGATGGCGCGGGCCACGCCGGCACCGGTCGGCTCCGGCTGCGCGATGTGGTGGGCGTCCGAGGACAGGCCCTGGCCGATCGCCTCGCAGTAGACCCGGGCGCCGCGGGCGGCGGCGTGCTCGGCGGACTCCAGGACGACGACGCCGGCGCCCTCGCCGAGGACGAAGCCGTCACGGGCCTTGTCGTACGGCCGCGAGGCGTGCTCGGGGTCGTCGTTGTTCTTGGACATCGCCATCATGTTGGAGAACGCGGCGATCGGCAGCGGGTGGATCGCCGCCTCGGTGCCGCCGGCCACCACGACGTCGGCGCGGCCGGTGCGGATCATCTCGATCGCGTAGCCGATCGCCTCGGCGCCGGAGGCGCAGGCGGAGACGGGGGTGTGCACGCCCGCGCGGGCGCCGACCTCCAGGCCGACGTTGGCGGCCGGGGAGTTGGGCATCAGCATCGGGACGGTGTGCGGGGAGACCTTGCGGACGCCCTGCTCCTTGAGCACGTCGTACTGGTCGAGCAGGGTGGTGACGCCGCCGATGCCGGAGGCGATGACCGCGCCCAGGCGCTCGGGGGCCAGCTCGTTGGACTCGTCGGTGGCCGGGGCCTGGTAGCCCGCGTCCTTCCAGGCCTCGCGGGCGGCGATCAGCGCGAACTGGGCCGAGCGGTCCAGCTTGCGGGCCACCGGGCGGGGCAGGATCTCGGACGGCTCGACGGCGACCCGGGCGGCGATCCGGACCGGCAGGTCGGCGGCCCACTCCTCGGTGAGCGCGCGCACTCCGGACCGGCCGGCCAGCAGGCCCTCCCAGAATGTGGCGGCGTCGCCGCCCAGCGGCGTGAAGGCGCCGATACCCGTGACGACCACGGTGCGGTTTTCAGCAGTCACTGGTTGCTTCTTCTCTCACGTTGAGCGTTGCGGAGGGCCGGACGAGCCGGGGGAAAGGGGGACGGTCGGGGCGCGACGGGCGCGCCCCGACCGGCAGCCTGACGGCAGGTCAGACGTTGGCGACGATGAAGTCCACGGCGTCGCCGACGGTCTTCAGGTTCTTGACCTCGTCGTCCGGGATCTTCGCGCCGAAGCGCTCCTCGGCGGCGACGACGACCTCGACCATGGAGAGCGAGTCGACGTCCAGGTCGTCGGTGAAGGACTTGTCGAGCGCGACGTCCTCGACCGGAATGCCGGCGATCTCGTTCACGATCTCGGCGAGACCTTCGAGAACCTCTTCGCGGGTAGCCATATCGGCTGCTCCTCTTCGGTGTTGAGAGCGTGCGGCCCGGTGGACCGCCGCGGGTTTCGGTGGGTGGTGCGGAGAAAAAACGCCTAGGGGAGAGTAACGACTGCTGCGGCGTAGACCAGACCGGCCCCGAAGCCGATGATCAGCGCCAGGTCGCCGCTCCTGGCCTGACCGCGCTCCAGCATCCGCTCCATGGCGAGCGGAATGGAGGCGGCCGAGGTGTTGCCGGTCTCGACGATGTCGCGGGCCACCGGAACCTCGGCGGGCAGCTTCAGCGCCTTGATCATCGAGTCGATGATCCGCATGTTGGCCTGGTGCGGGATGAACGCGCCGAGCTGGTCGGCGGTGATCCCGGCGGCGTCCAGCGCCTGCTGGGCCACCTTCGCCATGTCGTACACGGCCCAGCGGAAGACCGTCTGGCCCTCCATCCGCAGCGCGGGCCACTTGGCCTCGTCACCGGCGCCGTTGACGGCGTCCGGCTTGGCGAAGGCGGTGTCCCACGCCTGGGTCTGCGAGATCACATCGGCCTGCGAGCCGTCCGAACCCCAGATCACCTTGCCGATGCCGGGGGTGTCGGACGGGCCGACGATCGCGGCGCCCGCGCCGTCGCCGAAGATGAACGCGGTCGAACGGTCCGACTTGTCGGTCAGGTCCGAGAGCCGCTCCACGCCGATCACCAGCACGTACTCGGCGCTGCCGCCGCGCACCATGCCGTCGGCCAGGCTCAGGCCGTAGCCGAAGCCCGCGCAGGCGGCGGAGATGTCGAACGCCGGGGCGGTGCCGCAGCCCAGCCGCTGGGCGATCTCGGTGGCGATCGCCGGGGTCTGCTTCAGGTGCGAGACGGTGGCGACGATGACGCCGCCGATCTGCTCCGGCGAGATCCCGGACATCGCGATCGCCTTGCCGGCCGCCTGCACCGACATCTCGGCGACGCTCTCCTCCGGGCCCGCCCAGCGGCGCTCGGCGATGCCCGACCGGGTGCGGATCCACTCGTCCGAGGAGTCGATCCAGTTCAGCACCTCGGAGTTCGGGATTACCCGGGTCGGACGGTAGCCGCCGACACCGTGGATGCGCGAGAACTGGGCGCCGGTGGCCGGCCTGATGGTGACGCTCATGCGGACTTCTCCTGGCTGCCGTGCTCGGCCACGAGCTCGCGGGCCCGGTCGAGATCGGCGGGGGACTTCAGGGCCAGCGTGGCGACGCCCTTGACGTTCCGCTTGACCAGGTTGGTGAGGGTTCCGGCAGGGGACAGCTCGATCACGGCGGTCGCGCCCAGCTGCTGCAGGGTCTCCATGCACAGGTCCCAGCGGACCGGGTTGGACACCTGCGAGACCAGACGGGCCAGCACCTCGGCGCCGTTGCCGACCACCTCGCCGTCCCGGTTGGACACGTACGCCACCGCCGGGTCGGCCGCGGTCAGCGACGGCGCCAGCTTCTCCAGCCGCTCCACGCCCGGCGCCATGTGCGCGGTGTGGAACGCGCCCGCGACCTTCAGCGGGATCAGCCGCGCGCCGGCCGGCGGGTCCGCCTTCAGCGCGGCCAGCTGCTCCAGCGTGCCGGCCGCGACGATCTGGCCGCCGCCGTTGTTGTTCGCCGGGGTCACGCCGTGCGCGGCGAGCTTCTCGGCGACCGCCTCCGGGTCGCCGCCGAGCACCGCCGTCATGCCGGTCGCGGTGGCCGCGGCGGCCTCCGCCATGCCGAGGCTGCGCTCGCGGACGAAGGCCAGCGCGTCCTGCTCGGACAGCACCCCGGCCAGCGCCGCGGCGGTGATCTCGCCCACGCTGTGGCCGGCCACCGCGCCGACGGACGCGGACACGCCCTGCGGCAGCAGCGCGTGCGCGGTCACCAGGCCGGCGGCCACCAGCAGCGGCTGGGCGACGGCGGTGTCCTTGATCTCCTCCTCGGAGGCCTCCGTCCCGGCGTGAACCAGGTCGAGGCCGGCCACCGCCGACCACTGGCGCAGCCGGTCGGCGACGCCGTCCAGTTCGAGCCAGGGGTTGAGGAAGCCGGGAGTCTGGGCACCCTGTCCAGGGGCGACGATAACGAGCACGGTTCAACCCTCTCTCGCCGGACGCCGTGGGGCGGGTAGGCGACGATGACGAAGAAAAGCACGCCGGATTGTGGATTCCCTACAGTTCGGTCAGCCCTGGTCGGGCCCGGAGCCGAGACGCCCCAGGGCAAGGGCGATGCGCAGGGTGAACGCCGAACGCACGTCCGACGGAGCATAGCCGGTGACATCAGTCACACGACGCAGCCGGTAGCGCACGGTGTTCGGGTGGACGAAGAGCATCCGTGCGGCGCCCTCAAGGGACGACGCCTGTTCCAGATAGACACTCAGCGTCTCCAGGAGTGCCGAACCGGCCTCCTCCAGGGGTGTGTAGATCTCCTCCACCAGCTGACGGCGCGCCACCTCGTCGCCCGCCAGGGCGCGTTCGGGCAGCAGGTCGTCGGCGAGCACCGGACGCGGCGCGTCCGGCCACGCCGCGCACGCCTTCAGCCCCTGCGCCGCGGCGTGCGCCGAGCGCGTCGCCGACAGCAGGTCGCCGACCGTCGGGCCGACCACCACCGGACCCGGCGCGAACTGGCCGATCAGCGCCCGGGCGGCGTGCACCGGCTCCTTGTCGCCGCCGACCACCACCACCAGCCGGCGGCCCAGCACCCCGGTCAGCACGTGCAGCTTGGCGTACCGGGCGGCCCGCCGGATGGCCTCCACCACCAGTTCGCTGTCACCGTCCGGGGCGCTGCCCATCACCACCCGCACCTGGCTCGGCTGGCCCCAGCCGAGCGCCGCCGCCCGGGACAGCACGCCCTCGTCGGCGTCCCCGGACAGCAGCGAGTTGACGACCAGCGCCTCCAGCCGGGCGTCCCACGCGCCGCGCGCCTCCGCGGCCTGCGCGTACACCTGGGCGGTGGCGAACGCGATCTCCCGGGCGTAGACCAGCACCGACTCGCGCATGCCCGCCTCGTCGCCGGGCGCGGCCACCTCCTCGATGGCCTCCTCCATCACCTCGATCGTGGTGCGGATCAGCTCCACCGTCTGCCGCAGCGTGATCGCCCGGGTCAACTCCCGCGGGGCGGTGCCGAACACGTCGGTGGAGATCGCCTGCGGCGCCTCCGGGTGCCGGTACCACTCGGTGAACGCCGCGATGCCCGCCTGCGCGACCAGGCCGATCCACGAGCGGTGCTCCGGCGGCATCCGCCGGTACCAGGCCAGTTGGTCGTCCATCCGGGCGATCGCCGCGGACGCCAGCTTGCCCGCCGACTTCTCCAGCCGCTTCAGCGTCGCGGCCCGCAACTCGGCGCGCTCCGAGGCGAGTCGGCGCTCCTCGGTGGTCATCCGGCCGCGCCCGGGCACCCCGGCGGCACGCGCCGGTGCGGCCGGACGTCTCGCCGGCTTCTTCTCCGGGCCCCGGTCGGCGGACCGCTCCGGGGCGGGGGGCTCGCCGGACGTCCGGTCGGATGCTTTGTCGGGTTTCGCTGAAGCGGATGGCACGGCACTAGCCTGCCTCACGCGGACGGGTGCTCGTGCACACCCCGCCCCGAAGTGTCCGGTGGCACCCGTCACACCGACTACCGTGGTGCCCGTGAGCGTGGATTCCTCGCCCCGGGACGGGCACCCATTCGAACCCGCCGAACCCGCGTTCGGGGCCGGACGGAAGGAGCGCGGCCGGGCCGACCTGCGCCGCAGCGCCGAGCGCTACCTGTCGGAACCCGCCGAAGGCATCACCACCCGGCACGCGTTCTCCTTCGCCGGCCACTACGACCCGAAGAACACCTCCTTCGGCGCGCTGCTGGCCTGCAACGAGGAGACCCTCGCCCCCGGCGCCGGGTACGACGCCCACCGGCACGCCGACACCGAGATCGTCACCTGGGTGGTCCGCGGCGCCCTCGCCCACCGCGACGACGCGGGCCACGCGAGCGTGGTGCGGCCCGGCATGGTCCAGGTGCAGTCCGCGGGCGCGGGCACGACCCACACCGAGCGCAACCCCGGCGGGGCGACGGAGCCCGTGACGTTCCTTCAGATGTGGCTCCAGCCCGACGAGTTCGGCGGCGCGCCGGGCTTCGGCCTACGCTCCGTCCCGGCTGCGGACGGGCTGACGCTGCTCGCCTCCGGGCAGCCCTCGGACGGGAACGCGCTGCGCCTGCGGCGGCGCGACGCGGCGCTCTGGCTGGTCCGGGCCGGCGCGTGGGCGCCCCTGCCGGAACTGCCCGCCGCGCCCTACCGCTACGTGCACGTGGTGACCGGCTCGGTCGGCTACCGCACCGTCCCCGGCCCCCAGGGCGGCGGCCGCTCCGCGACGGCCGGCGACGCGGTCCGGATCACCGGCGACGCCTTCGCCGACCCGACGGCGGGGGAGGACGGCGTCGAGCTGCTGCTCTGGGAGATGCACACGCCCCTGCAGTACGGGTGAACCACCCGGGAGGACGCGGGGGAGGTACCCCCGCGCCCCCCGGGGTCAACCGAGCTCCGCGAGGACCGCGTCGCCGAGCCGCGGCCACACCTCCGCCGCCCAGGGTCCGAAGTCGCGGTCGGTGAGGGCGATGCAGGCGAGGCCGGCGGCGGGGTCGACCCAGAGGAAGGTGCCGGACTGGCCGAAGTGGCCGAAGGTCCCGGGGGAGTTGGCGGTGCCGGTCCAGTGCGGGGTCTTGTGGTCGCGGATCTCGAAGCCGAGGCCCCAGTCGTTGGGCCGGCGGTGGCCGAAGCCGGGGAGGACGCCGCTGGTGCCGGGGAAGGCGACCTCGCGGGTCGCGGCGTGCACGGTGGCCGGGTCGAGCAGCTGCGGGGCCTGGAGTTCCGCGGCGAACCGGGTGAGGTCGGCGACGGTGGAGAGGCCGCCCGCTCCGGCGGGGGCGCGGTGGGCGGTGTTGATCAGGGTGGCGTGCATGCCGAGCGGCTGGAAGACCGCCTCCGCGGCGTACTGGGCGAACGGGATGCCGGAGGCCTGCTCCAGGGCGGCGGCGAGGACGTCGAACCCGGCGTTCGAGTAGAGGCGGCGGTTGCCGGGGGCGGCCATCACGCGGTGCTCGTCGAAGGCGAGGCCGGAGGTGTGGGCGAGCAGGTGGCGGACGGTGGAGCCGTCGGGGCCGGCCGGGTCGTCGAGTTCGAAGACGCCCTCCTCGACGGCGACCAGCGCGGCGTACGCGCTGAGCAGCTTGGTGACCGAGGCGAGCGGGAACAGGTGGTCCTGCGGTCCGTGCGCGCCGAGCACGGCGCCGTCGCTTCCGCGGACCACCGCCGCAGCGGCGTTCGGTACCGGCCAGTCCTCGATCATCCGCAAGCTCTGCATGGGCCGAACTCTAAACGACGGGCGGTCCGCCGCGGTGTGCCAGGCTTGCTTGGAGTGCGCTCCAACTGAGTAGCGTCGGAGCCGTCGTCGCCGAGACCGGGGGTCAGTCCAGATGGCACAGCGGGAGATGCAACTGTCCGGGTGCGAGCGGGCGTTCGGTGCGCCGAGTGCGGCGCCCGACCGGACGCCGCGGCACCCGATCAGCGAGGTGTCCGCGGCCAGCGGCCTGTCGGCGCACACGCTGCGCTGGTACGAGCGGATCGGCCTGCTGGACCCGGTGGACCGCTCGTACGCGGGCCAGCGCCGGTACAGCGACGCGGACCTGGCCCGGCTGGCGTTCCTGACGAAGCTCCGGCTGACCGGAATGCCGGTGGCGGACATGGTCCGGTACATCGAGCTGGTGCGGGCCGGGGACGACACCCGGGCCGAGCGCCGCCAGCTGCTGGTGGACCACCGGGCGGAGGTCCGGCAGCGGCTCGCGGACCTGCACGCCACGCTCGCCGTGATCGATCTGAAGATCGAGATCTACGGCGACCCGGCGCTGCCCGCCCCGGGCGACGACGAGACCGAGACGACCGAGACGACGGGGCACCACCCGATCGAGGACAGGAAGAGCGCATGAGCAGCATCGAGACCACCCGGCTCGGCAGCAACGGCCCCGTCGTGGGCGTGCAGGGCCTGGGCTGCATGGGCATGAGCGAGTTCTACGGCCCGACCGACACCGAGGAGGCGCTGGCCGTCCTGGGCCGGGCGCTGGAGCTCGGCGTGACCCTGTTCGACACGGCCGACATCTACGGCTCCGGCGCCAACGAGGAGCTGATCGGCCCGTTCGTCCGGGCGCACCGCGACCAGGTGGTGCTGGCCACCAAGTTCGCGATCGAGCGGCGCGCCGACGACCCGTCCTACCGGGGCGTCAACAACGACCCGGCGTACATCCGGCAGGCGGTGGACGCCTCGCTGCGCCGGCTCGGGGTGGACGAGATCGACCTGTACTACATGCACCGGCGCGACCCCGCGGTGCCGCTGGCCGAGTCGGTCGGCGCGATGGCGGAGCTGGTCGCCGCCGGCAAGGTGAAGCACCTGGGCCTGTCCGAGGTGACCGGCCCGGAGCTGCGGGAGGCGTACGCGGTGCACCCGATCGCGGCGCTGCAGTCCGAGTGGTCGCTGTTCGCCCGGGGCGTGGAGCGCAGCGCGGTGCCGGCGGCGGCCGAGCTGGGCGTGGCGCTGGTGCCGTACTCGCCGCTCGGCCGGGGCTTCCTGACCGGGGCGTTCGCCGACGCCGGGCAGCTGGGTGCGGACGACTTCCGGCGCTACCTGCCGCAGTTCACCGGCGCGAACGCACAGGGCAACGCGGAGCTGGTCGAGCCGATCCGGAAGATCGCCGCCGATCGCGGCGTGACGGCCGCCCAGGTCGCGCTGGCCTGGGTGCAGCAGCGGGCCGAGGTGCACGGCCTGACGGTGGTGCCGATCCCGGGCACCCGCAAGCGCACCCGGCTGGAGGAGAACGCCGCGGCGACCGCGCTGAAGCTGTCGGCGGCGGAGCTGGCCGAGCTGGAGCCGATCGCCGGCCGGGTGCGCGGCGACCGCTACGCGGACATGAGCAACACCTCGGACGCCCGCGAGGTGTGACGGTGCGTCAGTCGCCCGGGTTCGCCGGGTGGCTGACGTCGCCGTAGTGGCCGAGGGCGATCGCGGCGAAGTTGTGCCGGCTGGCGGTGCCCGCGGCCAGGTAGCCGTTGTGGCCGCTGGCGCCCGCGGAGGAGACGGTCATGGCGCCGAACGCCTGGGTGGTCGGGTCGGCGCCGTGGCCGAGGCCGCCGACCTCCAGGTACGGGACGTTGCCGATCCAGTCGCCGGGGTTGCGCGCCGCCCACACCTGGACGCCGCTGCCGAGTTCGGCGGCCGACTCGACGCCCATCCCGGGGCTGCCGAACGCGACCAGGTCGGTGGGCTGCGTCCCGTGCACGGTCGGCGCGGCGGTGCCGCACACCACCGAGCCGTACGAGTGGCACAGCAGCGCGGGCGGCGCCTCCGGGTGGCTGGTCTGCTTCAGGCCGGCGAGCAGCCGCTCCAGGCGGGGCGCGGCGGCCTCGGCCAGCCGGGAGGTGGCCGCGTCCGGGCCGAGGCCCTGCGGGGTGACGTAGCCGGTCCAGGCGATCACCGCGGCGCGGGTGCCGGGCGACTGGGCGCGCTCCTCGGCGAACAGGGCGCGGCCCATGCCGGCGGGGGAGCGCAGCGGGTCGACGGCCTGGTCGAAGTGGCCGAGGTCGGCGTCCGAGCCGGGCACCAGGACGGCGACCCGCTGGGCGGCCGCGAGGTCGCCGTAGACCTCGGTGACCAGGCCGCGGCCGCGCGGGTCGAAGGCGAGGATCTGCCGGCCGTCGGCGAGCAGCGCCTCGGAGTCGTTGGCGCGGGAGGCGGCCAGCGCGCGGGCGGTCGGGTCCAGGCTGCGGTCCTCGGCGCGCTGCCGGGCCCGGTCGCGCTCGGCGGCGATCGCCTCCCGGTTCGCCCGGTACCGGACGGCCAGCGGCGCGCCGTCCAAGTTGCCGACCACCAGCGGGTATTCGAGGACCAGCCGGTCGATCTCGGCGTTCGTCAGGGAGGCGAAGAACGCGGCGACGGCGGCCGGGGTCGCGGTGGCCGGGTCCGGCAGGGCGCGGCCGAAGGAGCCGTCGGCGACCCAGGCGGCGCTGCCGGCCGGCGGGGTGGTGATGGCCAACTGCTCGCTGGACGCGGTGGCCTGGGCGACGGCCGCGCCGGCGTCCACCAGGGCCGCGCAGCCCGCGAACACGCCGATCAGGATCCGCTTGACCCGCCTGCGGTGCATGGCGTCCACTCCCTCGGGCCGGTACATCGCGGCGGGACGCGCCCGACGGTGCTACGACTGCCAACTACTAGTCAGCCAGACTAGAGGGCGGCCGACCCGCCGGGCAGGGAGCAAACAGTGTTCCGCGTCACATTCCCCCGGACGTTACCCCACGTACCCCTCCCGGACCCGCTTCGGCGCGATCGAACGCCAGGCCTCGGTGAGCAGTTCGCCCAGTTCGTCCGCCTCCACCAGGGCCAGTTGGACCCGTACCCAGCCGAACCGGCCGGTGTACGGGGCCACCGAGTACACCTCGGGCGCGGCGGCGATCAGTTCGGCCTGCTCGGGCACGGTGGCCTTCACCGACACCTGCCCCGACTCCGGGTGGCCCATCGCGAAGATCTTCCGACCCACCCGGAACGTCGTCTGCTCCCAGGTGGTCTCCCGGTGCGCCTGCGGGAGTCGCAGCGCCAGCGCGGTCAGCTCGTCGAAGGTCGCCATGGCCGTCAGGGTACGGCCCGGCGCCGACAGTCGGCGGGTGACGACGCGTCGGCGGATTGACGCGCCGTCGGCGGGCCGACGCCACGTCAGACCGCGCCGAGCGCGTACACCGCGAACAGCGCCGCACCGGCCGCCGCCACCGCCCGCCACAGGCGCGACGGCCACGGGGCGTCGAAGCGCCGCGCCCACCGGCCGATCAGCGCCAGCACCACCGCGAACACCGGCAGCCAGGCCACCCGGGCCAGCGCCCACAGCCCCGAGTCCGGGACGGCGGTCAGACCGGGCACCGTGCCCAGCCGGGAGCCGGCCAGCGCGGTCAGGAACATCGCCGTCTGGTGCCAGCAGAAGATCGTCATCGCGCCCAGGTTGACCACCACCACCGGCAGCCACAGCAGCGGACGGCGCAGCGCCCGGCCCAGCCGGTCCTTCAGCAGCATCGCCGCACCGCCCTGCACCGAGGCCAGCGCCAGCACCAGCAGGGACGGCGGGTGCGAGTTGGTCCGGGCCGCGCCCGGCACGCCGACCATGCTCGCCGGGTAGTGGAACACCGCCAGCAGCACCGCGAACAGCACCGCCCCGCCGGCCGCTGTCAGCCACGCCCCGGCCCGGGAGATCCGGCCGTGCGCCCAGTCCACGCCCAGCTGGTAGGCGAACAGCCAGCCCGGCAGCAGGTTCAGCAGGCTCAGCCACCCCGGCATCGACGGGCCCCACGGGCCGTACCGCAGCAGGTCCACCGCGGCGACGGCCGCCAGCAGCAGCGCCGAGGCCCAACCCCTCGTCCTGGCACCGAACCTGACGCACAGCGGAGTGAGCGCCGTCAGCACCAGGTACATCGCGATGTACCAGAGCGGCTGCACCATCAGCACCGCCCCCGTGCGCACCGTGTCGGCCGGCACCCCCAGCGCCCGCAGCAGCGGGATCAGCGCCGCCCACACCGCGGCCACGCCCAGCACCGGCCGGGCCAGCCGCAGCACCCGGCCGCGCAGCCACGCGCCGGCACCCACCCCGCGCTCGGCCGACCGGCGCAGCGACAGCGCCGACGCCCGGCCGCCGACCAGGAAGAACACCCCCAGCATCTGCAGCACCCAGCTGAGCGGCGCCATCGACGGCAGCGCCGCCAGCGGGCTCGCGTTGTGCAGCACCCCGTCGGACAGGGTGAACCCGCCGAGCAGCCAGTGCCCCAGCGGCACCGACAGCAGCGCGACGGCCCGCAGCCCGTCCAGGGCGCGGTCCCGGGAGGCGGGGGTCTTGGCGTCGACGGTCGCCGCGGCGCGACGAACGGAAACAGGCAGCATCGGACGTCTCCTCTACGGGTCGTCAGGAAGAGGTGGTGGGGGAGCCGGTCGCGGCGAGGGCGGCGAACGCCGCGAGCGAGGCCGAACCGGGGGCGAAGTAGTCGCTGTGGCCGTGCGAACCGGTCGACGGCAGCAGGTGTGCGCGGAAGCCCGGCGAGGTCGGGTCGGCGCCGTGCCCGAAGCCGAACAGCGACACGTTCGGCACGTCGGAGATCCAGTCCTCCGGATTGCGGGCCACCGCCCACACCGGCACCCGCAGCCGGTCCGCCCGCTCCAGGCCCATCCCGGGCGAGGCGAGCACCACCACCCCGGCGACGTGCGCCGGGTCCGGGGCGGACTGCCCGCACAGCACCGAGCCGTAGCTGTGGCAGAACAGCGTCACCGGGCCGGTGACGGGCGCGAGGCCGGCCACCAGGCGCTGCAGCCGGGGCGCGCCGGCCCGGGCGAGTTCCTCACGGGCCGCGTCGATGCCCACGCCGACCGGGGTGGTGTAGCCGGTCCACGCCACCACGGCGACTCGCTCCCCGCTTGCGGCGCGCAGCGCCCGGGCCATCCCGGCGAGCCGGTCGGACGAGGCCAGGTCGACGTCCGACCCCGGCACCAGGACGGCCGTGCGGGCGTCGTGCTCCAGGTCGCCGAACACCTCGGCGACCTGGCCGCGGCCGCGGGGGTCGAAGGCGAGCAGCCGGCGCCCGCCCAGGTCGGCGTAGCGGGCGGCCTTCCGCGCCGACAGTTCACGGTCGCCCCGGGGCAGCGCGGGGTCGGCGGCGCGGGCCAGCTCGCGCCGGCGCTCCTCGGCGACGGCGAGGGAGTTCGCCAGGTAGCGGAGCGCCACCGGGGCGCCGTCCAGGTTGCCGAGGA
This sequence comes from Kitasatospora sp. NPDC059646, assembly GCF_042734615.1. NCBI lineage: Bacteria > Bacillati > Actinomycetota > Actinomycetes > Kitasatosporales > Streptomycetaceae > Kitasatospora > Kitasatospora sp. NPDC059646. The sequence continues at coordinate 4,997 of NZ_JBHWDS010000048.1, read as the reverse complement.
CCTGCGGGTGGCGGAGCGCGAGCTGCTGCTGCGCCTCCGGCGTCAACCCCGCGAAGAACGCGGCCACTTCGGCCGGCGACGCCTTCGCCGGATCGGGCAGCCGCACCCCCGGCGCCGTGTCCGCCATCCACTCCGCGGATCCCGGCGGCGGTCCCGTCAGCGGCGTCTGCGCGTCCGCCGACGCCCACGACCCCACCCCCAGCACCGCCGCCAGTACCAACCCCGCAACGGCCGTGCCCCGACGCAGACGCGACAGCATCGATTCCTCCTCCGGTTCGCCAACGGGGAGGAAGGTAGGAAGGGAGTGCCTGACGCGGCGTCACCCTGCGGAGCCAAGCCGGATGTCATACCGGGGAGGGAGAGCCCCCAGGACCGCGCGGAGCGGAAGGCGCACGTCGAAGAGGTCGCGGTCCACGGCAACGGCCTGCACGTGGTCGCGACCTCGGCGGAGCGCCCTCCTGCTACTGCCCCGGCTGCACCAGGCCGCTCTCGTAGGCCAGGACGACCGCCTGGGCGCGGTCGCGGAGGCCGAGCTTGGCGAGGATCCGGCCGATGTGCGTCTTGACGGTCTGTTCGGCGAGGACCAGGTGGGCGGCGATCTCCTGGTTGGACAGGCCCCGGGCGATGAGTTCGAGCACCTCGGTCTCGCGGGGGGTCAGCCCGTTCAGTCGCAGGCGCGGGTCGCGGCGGGGCGCGGGCCGGCTCTTGGCGAAGTCGGCGATCAGCCGGCGGGTGACGGACGGGGCGAGGAGCGCGTCGCCGGCGGCGACCACGCGGACCGCGGAGATCAGGTCCGCGGGCGGGGCGTCCTTGAGCAGGAAGCCGGACGCGCCGGCCCGCAGGGCCTCGTACACGTAGTCGTCGACGTCGAAGGTGGTGAGCATCAGGACGCGCGGCCGGTGGACCACGCCCGGCGGCGGGTCGAGGAGGCGGCGGGCGGCTTCGAGGCCGTCCATCTCGGGCATCCGGACGTCCATCAGCACCACGTCGGGGTGGGTGCGCCCGCTGGCCTCGATCGCCTGGCGGCCGTCCGCGGCGTCGCCGACCACGTCGATGTCGCTCTGCGCGTTGAGCAGGGCGGCGAAGCCGGCGCGGACCATCGCCTGGTCGTCGACGATGAGGACGCGGATGGTCATGCGGTGTTCTCCCCTGGGGCGGCGTCAGCCGCCCCGGCGGGGCGGTCGATCGGCAGGACGGCGGCGACCCGGTAGCCGCCGTCGGCGGTCGGGCCGGTGTCCAGGGTGCCAGCCAGCAGCCGGACGCGCTCGCGCATTCCGGTCAGTCCGTGCCCGGTGGAGCCGGTGGCCTCGACGGCGCGGGCCTTGCCGGGCGCCGGGTCGTTGTCGACGTCCACGGTGAGTGCGCCGCCGTCCACGGCGACCCGGACCCGGGCGGTCGCGCCGGGCGCGTGCCGGACGACGTTGGCCAGTGCCTCCTGGACGATCCGGTACGCGGACAGCCCGACCGCCTCCGGCACCGGGCCGAGCTCCCGGACGGCGGCGGCGACGTCGAGTTCGGCCCGCACGCCGGCCTGCGCGACGGTGGTGAGCAGGCCCGGCAGGTCGTTCAGCCCGGGCTGCGGGGCCTTGTCGGCCTCGCTGTCGGCGGCCCGCAGCACACCCAGCAGGCGGCGCATCTCGGCGAGCGACCCGCGGGCCGCGGTGGCGATCTGCCCGAATTCGGCGACGGCGGGCTCGGGCAGGCCCTCGATCCGGTACGGGGCGCTGTCGGCCTGGACGGCGATCACCGACATGTGGTGGGCGACCACGTCGTGCAACTCCCGGGCGATCCGGGTGCGTTCCTCCAGCAGGGTGCGCCGGGCGCGCTCGGTCTCGGAGATCTGCTCCTGGGCGGCGAGCAGCCGCTGGGCCTCGCCCCGGCCGCGCAGGCTCCAGCCGAGCAGCAGGATCACGCCGGACAGCGCGGTCACCACGACCGAACTGCCGTCGAAGTGCTCGGAGAAGGCCGTCCAGCTGAGGCTGCTGCCGAGGAAGGTGACCACCCAGACCGCCAGCAGGGTGCGGCCGCGCTCGCGGACCGAAAGGAACACCATCAGGAACAGGTAGCCGAGCAGCGTGGTGACCGGCCACGGCCACGGCTGGGTGGCGGCCGAGCCGTGGGTGGCGATCGCGCCGACCACCACCGAGGGCGCCACCAACTGCCAGGCGGTGAGCGGCCGGACCAGCGCCAGCGGCAGCGCACCGGCCTGGACGACGGCCAGCGCGGTGGCCAGGCCCGCGCTCACCCCGTAGAACTGGGTGAGCGCCACGATGCCGGTCGGCAGCAGCGATCCCACCATGGCCAGCACCGCGGCGAACGGCAGCGCCCGCACCCACGGTCTGCGGGCGTCGGCCAGGGGCGGCCGGCGGTCCGGGACGGGCTCGACGAGGGCGCGGAGAAAGCTCTTCCAGGTGGTCACCGGGCCGAGGGTAGAGCGGGGCGGGGCCGCTGTCCTCATACTCCGGTCGGGCCGGGCGGTGATACCGCAGTACTACCCGCCCGTGCGGGCCGGGCCGGTCAGCGCCAGGAGCCGGCCAACGCCGGTCCCAGCTGGTCGAAGTGGCGTTCCATCAGCTCCAGCATGCCGTCCACGCCCTGGCGGTGGTGCTCGCGCTCGGTGGCGAAGGTCAGGTGCGAGAGCCGTATCACGGTGCCGAACACGGCGGCCAGCAGCCGTGGACGGAGGTCGACCGCCGGGTCGAGCCCCTCGCGCTCGGCGAGCACCCGGGTCACCTCGACCTCCTGCTGCAGGGTGTGCCGCAGGTGGGCGGCGAGCAGGGTGGGCGTGGACTCGATCAGCTCGAACAGCTCCAGCGCGCCGTTGACGGAGCCCCGGTCGGCGACCCGGCCCTGGTCGAGCAGCTGCCACACCTGCCGGGCCGCGCCGCGCATCGCCTCCAGCGGGTACTCGTCGGCGGGCCGCGCCCGCAGCAGTTCCAGGAAGGTCTCCTCGGCGTCGGCGAGCACCGCGAGGGCGACCTCCTCCTTGTTGGCGAAGTACCGGAAGAAGGTGCGCTGGGAGACCTCCACCGCGGCAGCGATCTCGTCGACCGTGGTCTTCCCGTACCCCTGCTCCAGGAACAGCCGGTTGGCGGCGTCGACCAGGGCGCCCCGGGTGCGCAGCTTCTTGCGTTCGCGCAGGCCAGTGGGCTGCGGGTCGACGGCGGCGGAGGGGGTGGCCATGGTCTCAACGATAGCGCTCTGCCACTTGTCATCAAGTGGCACAAGTCACCGGTTGTCGATTGTCAGCGGCTGACATAATGGGCGGGCCGCTCTCTCGTCACACCACACGAACGGGGATGTCCCGAGCCATGAGCCAGTCCGTCGTACTCGACAAGGAGGCGGCCCCGGCCGCCGGAGGGAAGCTGCGGGGGCACCCCTGGCTGACCCTGCTCACCGTCGCCGTCGGCGTCATGATGGTCGCCCTCGACGGCACCGTCGTCGCCATCGCCAACCCCGCCATCCAGCTCGACCTGCACGCCAGCCCCGCCGACATCCAGTGGGTCACCAGCGGCTACCTGCTGGCGCTCGCGGTCTTCCTGGTCACCGCCGGCAAGATCGGTGACCGGTTCGGCCACAAGTCCACCTTCCTGGTCGGCGCGGTCGGCTTCGCCGCCACCTCCGCCGCGATCGGCTTCGCCGGCTCGGTCCAGCAGGTGATCTTCTTCCGCGTGCTGCAGGGCCTGTTCGGCGCACTGCTCCAGCCCGCCGCGCTCGGCCTGCTGCGCGGGGCCTTCCCGGCCGACAAGCTCAACATGGCGATCGGCATCTGGGGCGGCGTCATCGGTGCCTCCACCGCGGCCGGCCCGATCGTCGGCGGCCTGCTGGTCGAGCACGTCAACTGGGAGTCGGTGTTCTTCATCAACGTCCCGGTCGGCGTCCTCGCGCTGGTCCTGGGCCTGCTGATCCTCAAGGACGTGCGCGCCGAGAAGGCCGCCAAGTCCTTCGACATCCCCGGCATCGTGCTGCTGTCCGGCGCGATGTTCATGCTGGTCTGGGGCATCATCAAGGCCCCCACCTGGGGCTGGGGCGACCCGGCCACCCTGCTCTTCCTCGGCGGCGCGGTGCTCGCCCTGGTGGTCTTCGCGGTCTGGCAGAACTACGCCGAGGAACCGCTCATCCCGCTCGCGCTGTTCCGCTCCGTCCCGCTCTCGGCCGGCACCCTGCTGATGGTGCTGATGGCGTTCGCGTTCTTCGGCGGCATCTTCTTCGTCACCTTCTACCTGCAGAACGTGCACGGCATGGCGCCGGTCGACGCCGGCGTCCACCTGCTCCCGATGACCGGCATGATGATCGTCGGCGCCCCGCTGGCCGGCTTCCTGATCGGCAAGGTCGGCCCGCGCATCCCGATCGTCGGCGGCATGGTGCTGACCACCGGGGCGATGCTCGGCATGTCCACCCTCGGCATCCACTCCGGCAACGGCGTCATGTCGCTGTGGTTCCTGCTGATGGGCCTCGGCCTCAGCCCCGTCATGGTCGGCGCCACCGAGGTCATCGTCGGCAACGCCCCGCTGGAGCTGTCCGGCGTCGCCGGCGGCCTCCAGCAGGCCGCGATGCAGGTCGGCGGCAGCCTCGGCACCGCCGTCCTCGGCGCGGTGATGGCCTCCAAGGTCACCAGCGTGCTGCCCGAGAAGTGGGCCGCGACCGGCGTCCCCTTCCCGGCCGGCGAGCAGGGCGAACAGCTCAAGCAGGCCGCGCAGCTGGGCATGGCCCCGCCGATGCCGCAGGGCACCCCGGAGCAGCTCACCACCGCGGTCGCCGACGCCGTCCACTCCTCCTTCGTCAGCGGCATGGGCGTGGCCTTCACCGTCGCCTCCGTCGTCGCCCTCGTCGCGGCGGGCCTCGGCCTGCTCACCAAGCGCGGAGCGAACGAGGCCGGCCCGGCCGTGCACATCTGACCCGGCCTGCGGTGCCGCGCGGGGGGGGGGGCCCCGCCCCCCCCCGCCCCCCGCGGCGGTGTATGTAGAAAAAAAAGACACCCCACACAAGAGAGAGAA
>NZ_JBHWDS010000047.1:0-65829 GCF_042734615.1 Kitasatospora sp. NPDC059646 | reverse complement strand
GCGCGTTCCGGCCCGGCCGCCGCCGGGCCGGAACTCCACCGCCGGCCCGGACGTCGTCTGCCCGCCCGCGGCGATTCCATGCACCGGCCCCAACTCAGCCGGTCCGTACTGCCGTTCGGCACTCGAACGGACCGTGCGAGGATGACCCGCATGTGGTCCTCCCTCCCGCTCGGCGAGCGGCTGCGCGCAGAACTCGGCCCACCGCGCAAGGCCCGTCGCCTGGTCAGCAGCCCGCGCTCGCGGGTCTGGCGGGCCGAACTCTCCGGCAGGCCGGTCGTCGTGAAGCAACTGGTCGACTCGCCGGGCGCCGACGACCGCTTCGCCCGCGAGACCGCCGCGCTGGCCCTGGCCGGACTGGCCGGACTGGCCGGACTGGCCGGACCGGCCGGACCGGCCGCCGGCCCCGTCCGCCGCCGCGTGGTGCCCGCCGTGCTCGGCAGCGACCCCGCCGCGCGCCTGCTGGTGCTCGAACGCCTGGAGGACCGCACCCCCGGCCCCGGCTGGCAGATCGACTACGCCACCGCCCTGGCCGGGCTGCACGCCAGCGCCCCCGCCGACCTGGACGACCTCGCCGGCACGGCCGCCGGCACCGCGCTGCCCGCCTGGACCGGGCCGACCGGGCGCGACCTCGGCTGCTTCCTCGCACTGGCCCGCACCCTCGACGTCCCCGCCCCGCCCGGCCTGCGCGCCGAGGCCGAGGCGCTGCTCGACCGGCTGTCCGCCACCCCCGCCCGGCACGCCCTGCTGCACGGCGACCCCTGCCCCGGCAATGACCTGCACACCGCCGACGGCGTCCGGTTCGTCGACTTCGAGCAGGCCTCGCTCGGCCCCGGCGCGGCCGAATTCGCCTACCTGCGGATCGGCTTCCCCACCTGCTGGTGCTCCACCGCCCCGCCCGCCGAGATCCTGGACGAGGCCGAGGCGGCCTACCGGACCGCCTGGCGCGCGGCCACCGGCACCGAGGCCGCGACCGCCGCCGAACTCGCCGACGCCTGCGCGGGCTGGCTGCTGCGCGGCGACGCCCTCGTCCCCAAGGCCGAGCGCGGCACCGCCGACCACCTGGCCCGCCTCTCCCACCGGGACTGGACCTGGGGCACCGCCACCGCCCGCCGCCGCCTGCTGCACCGCGTCCGCGCGGTCGCCGCCCTCGCCGACGCGGACACCGCCCTCCCGGTCTTCGGCCGCTTCTGCGCGACCCTCGCCGCCCGCATCCGCACCGCCTGGCCCGCCGCGGGACCGCTCCCGGCCGAACGCCCCTGACGGGCCGTCCGGCCGGGCCGCCCGGTGCCGCGGTTACGCGGCGCCGTCCTCGGCGAAGCCGGGGAGCCAGCGGAGGAGCTCCTCGTGCAGGCGGACGGTGGCGCCGAGTTGGCACAGGACGCCGATGGTGGAGAGGGTGACCCGGTGGATGAGCAGGTAGGAGGGCGGGAGGTTGAGCTGCTTGCCGAGGTTGTAGGCGGGGGAGCGCGGGTCGGCGATCCGGGCGGCCTGGGTGCGCATCCAGTCGCGGCTGAAGGTGAACTGCTCGGCGCGGGTGGGTTCGATGATCGGCACCAGGTAGTCGAGCACCGCGTCCGGGTCGAGTGAGATGGTGGGCCGGACGAAGCCCTCCTGCTTCAGCAGGTCGTAGACGGCGCCGGCATCTCCCGCCAGGGCCAGGCGCAGCGAGGTGCCGATCGGGCGGGGGAGGCCGCCGGGGAGGCGGTCGACGGTGCCGAAGTCGAGCACGCCGAGCTGCCAACTGGAGGCGGCGCGGCCGGTCTTGACCAGGCGGAAGTTGCCCGGGTGCGGGTCGGCGTGCAGCAGGCCGGTGCGGGCCGGGCCGGCGAACAGGAAGCGGGCGAGCAGCTGGCCGGCCCGGTCGCGTTCCGTCCGGGTGCCGTCCGAGATGACCTGGGAGAGCGGCTTGCCGTCCAGCCACTCGGTGACCAGTACCCGGCCGGACTGGGCGACCACCCGGGGCACCACGATGTCGGCGTCCCCGGCGAACTCCCGGGCGTGCAGCTGCTGGGACTCGGCCTCCAGCTCGTAGTCGAGCTCCTCGGTGACGCGCTCGCGCAGTTCGGCGATCAGCGGCTTGACGTCCACGCCGGGGATCAGCGGGCCCAGCATCCGGGCCAGCCGGGCGAGTTGGCCGAGGTCGCTGAGCAGGGCGTCGCCCGCGCCCGGGTACTGGATCTTGACCGCGACGTCCCGGCCGTCCTGCCAGACGGCGCGGTGGACCTGGCCGATCGAGGCTGCGGCGGACGGCTGGTCGGAGAAGAACCGGAAGTTGGCGGACCAGTCCTCGCCGAGGTCGGAGGCCAGCACCGAGTGCACGGTGCGGGTCGGCATGGCCGGGGCGGAGTCCTGGAGCTTGGTCAGCGCGGCCCGGTAGGGGCCCGCGACGTCCTCCGGGAGGGCGGACTCGAAGACCGACATGGCCTGTCCGAACTTCATCGCGCCCCCCTTCAACTTGCCGAGGGTGGCGAAGAGTTGCTCGGCGGTCTGGGCCTGGAGCTCGGCCGCGACCTCCTCCGCGGGCCGACCGCCGAGCCGCTTGCCCAGGCCCAGGGTGGCGCGGCCGGCGAAGCTCAGCGGCAGGGCCGCCAGCCGGGCCGTCCGGGAGACCGCCTTGCGCGGCATCTCAGACATCGGACGCCCCCGTCCCGACCGGCGCAGCGGCGCTCGCCGGGATGCCGGCGGCGGCCGGGGCGGCCCCGCGGTGCGGCGCCGCCGCAGGGCGCGGGCGGGCGACCGGTCGCGCCCTGCCGGTCACTGCCTTGCGCGGTAGATCGCTCACCGGACCTCCTGATCAGCCGGACCACCGGCGGCCCCCCGCCGGCGGTGGTGTGCGGACTTCCGGGGCCGCCCGACGGGCCCTCCCGACCGGGCCCCGCACTCCGGAGGCGGTGCACCGGGCAGGAACGTGCGGTGGATCGGCGGGGGTTCGCCGGACGGACCCGAAGGCACGTCCTAGGCCATTGTGCCCGCTTGGCCGGGCGTCACGGACTGCCAGAGGCAGCCGCAGTCGGGATGGCTGCGCAGCCGCAGCCGCCGCACCATGCCGTCGGCGGCGGACAGTTCGCACCAGCCGTCCACGCTCGGCGGCAGCACCCCGTCCAGGTAGAGCTGGACGTGCAGCGCGGCGAGCCCGGCGACGGAGGCGGCGACGGCGCTGTCGCAGGCCGGGGCGCGGGGCCGGCCGGGGCCCTCGTCGATCAGCTGGGCGAGCAGCCGGGGCCAGGCCTCGTCCTGGTCCCGCCGGGCCAGGGTGGCGCAGCTGCCGCAGGCGGAGGCGCCGGGGACGACCAACGGCCCGACCACGCCGAGGTGTTCGAGCACTCCGGTGTACAGGTGCGGGATGCCGGCGCGCATCAGCTCCTGGGCGTCGACGGCGGCGCCGGTGTACGCGGCGGAGCCGTCCCGCGGGGCGAGCACCACCAGGGTGGGCGGTGGGGGAGTGGCGGGCGGCCGCCGGTAGCGCTCGCCGACCGGGGCGCCGGTGGCCCGGTGCACCAGCTCGCGGGCGGCGGTGGCGCGCAGCCGCCCGATGTCGCCGGGCGGGAAGCCGCCGGGCGCGCAGTCCCGGGCGGCGACCCGGCCGCGGTCGATCACCGCCACCTCGCCGACGCCGCCGGCGGCCAGTGCGGTGCCGACGGCCGCCCCGACCCGCCCGGCGCCGCGCACCTCGACCCGGGCCCGGGCGCGGCCCTGCAGCACGGCGGCGGCCTCGCCGGGCGCGGGGTGCACCAGGGAGAGCGAGGAGAGGTCGGGGCCGAGCAGCTCGCCGCGGGCCGCGGGGTACAGCTTCAGCGCGCCGCGCACGGCCTCGGCGTCGTCCAGCAGTTCGCTCTGCGCGAGCGAGTCGAGCATGCCCTGGCAGTACTCGGCGGTCAGGCCGAGCCGTTGCCCGGCGCTGATCAGGGCGGGCCCGTCCCGGGTGCCGTCGATCAGCTCCAGGAACATGGCGAGCCTCCGGTCGACGCCCTCGATCAGCCGGGCGTGCCGTCGGACGGTGCCGAACTGCAGGGTCTGCTTCTCCCGCCAGAGCCGGGACAGGGCGGGCTTGAGCACGGGGCGCATGCGGGGCCTCCAAGGGTCGGTCTCCGGTGCCCCGGACGAAGCTTCCGGCCGCGGCGTCGGATCAACTGGTGACCGCAGCTTGCCCCCGACCCCGCGGACACGGAAATGCGTTGTCCACAGGCCCGGGGAGACCATCCGATCATCACCGTGCACAGCCTGTGGACAACGCAGCCGGGTGGTACCCGGGGCCGCGCCGTCCCGGTACCGGACTTCTGTCCCGGCGACGGGGTAACGTCCTGTGCCATGGCAGCCGAACCGGACTCCCATCGGTCGGCGTCGCGTCGGCGTGCCCGGGCAGCCTCCGGGTCCACGACCGCGGCGCCCGGCGCGCATGCCAGCACCGAGGCCGAACGGACCCGCGGCCCCGAGCGGGGCATCGACCGCAGCAAGGTCGAGGTGCGCCGCAGCGCCCGGCGCAGCCGCACCGTCTCCGCGTACCGCGAGGGCGACCGCACGGTGGTGCTGATCCCGGCCCGGATGTCGCACGCCGAGGAGCAGCGCTGGGTGGCGCAGATGCTCGACAAGCTGGCCGCGCAGGAGAAGCGCCGGGTGCTCGGCGACGAGGCGCTGCAGGCCCGGGCCGCCGAACTCTCCCGGCTGTACCTGGGCGGCCGCGCCGAGCCCGACCACGTCCGCTGGGTGACCAACCAGAACTCCCGCTGGGGCTCGTGCACCCCCAGCGAACGCACCATCCGGCTCTCCCACCGCCTCCAGGGCATGCCCGAGTACGTGGTGGACTACGTGTTGCTGCACGAACTCGCGCACCTGCTGGTCCCCGACCACGGCCCCCGGTTCTGGGCGCTGCTGGACGCCTACCCGCGCACCGAACGCGCCCGCGGCTACCTGGAGGGCGTCGCCTCCGCCGCCCGGCTGCCGCACATCCCGGGCGCCCGGAACACCTGATCAGGCACCCGGCACAGCCGGTCGGCCACCCGGAACGACGCGACCCCCGCCGGCCCGTCCGGGCCCGCAGGGGTCGTCGGCGCGGGGACCGCCGAAGCCGGAGAAGCCGCGGCAGTGGTGGCTAGACCAGCGTCCGGGCCCGCGCCACCAGGTCGCGCACCGACCGGTCGGTGTCGGCCGGCAGCTCGTCCCAGCCGAACCAGCGCAGGTCCAGCGACTCCTCGCTGATCAGCTCGCGCGCCCCGGCCGGGGCCAGGGCGACGTACTGCACATCCAGGTGGACGTTCTCGGGCTTGTCCTTGCCCAGGCAGCGCACGTGGTGCCGGTCCAGCTTCACCGGCGCGGTGCGGCCGTCGACGGCGAGCACCTCCAGGGCGGCGATGCCGGACTCCTCGACGGCCTCGCGCAGCGCCGCCGCGGCCAGCGTCTCGTCGCCGGGCTCGCAGTGGCCGCCCATCTGGAGCCACCTGCCGACCTTGGGGTGCAGCGTCAGCAGCACCCGCCCCTCGGCCGGGTCGACCACCAGGGCGCTGGCGGTGATGTGGCCGGGCAGGCAGGCCCGCCACAGGCCGTCGGGGTGGGCCGCCAGGTGCGCCAGGTAGTCGCGGCGCAGCTCCTGCTGGCCGTCCCCGTCGGGCGTCCAGTCGGTCAGCGCGCGGACGGCGTCGGTGTGCAGCGACGTCACTTGGCGCCGCCCTCCCGACCGTCCTCGTCGCCGTCCCGGTCCGCGGCGGGGCCGTCGGCGGCGTCCTTGCCGCTGTCCTGCGGGTCGGCGCCGCCCTTGGTCAGGTCGGTCCTGCCGGAGGTGCCGCCGGCGGCCTCGCCGAGCAGCTTGTTCAGGGCGTCGAAATCGAAGCCGCCCTCGGCCTCGGCGGAGGTGTCGCGGTGCACGAAGCCGTCCGGGTCGTCCAGGTCGGCGGCGGTGGGGAGCATGTCGGGGTGGCTCCACAGCGCGTCGCGGCCCTCGACGCCGCGGGCGTCGGCGAGCGAGGCCCACAGGCGGGAGGCGTCGCGCAGGCGGCGGGGGCGCAGTTCGAGGCCGACCAGGGTGGCGAAGGTCTGCTCGGCGGGGCCGCCGGTGGCGCGGCGGCGGCGGAGCGTCTCGCGCAGCGCGGCGGCGTGCGGCAGGTGCGGCGCGGCGGCGGCGTGCACGACGGCGTCGACCCAGCCCTCGACCAGGGCGAGCGCGGTCTCCAGCCGGGCCAGCGCGGCCTTCTGGGCGGGGGTGTCCTCGGGCTGCAGCAGGCCGCCGGCGAGCGCCTCCTGCAGGGCCTCCGGGTTGGTGGGGTCGAGCTGGCCGACCAGCTCCTCCATCCGGGAGGTGTCGACCTTGATGCCGCGGGCGTACGCCTCGACCGCGCCGAACAGGTGCGCCCGCAGCCACGGCACGTGGGCGAACAGCCGCTGGTGGGCGGCCTCCCGCAGGGCCAGGTAGAGCCGGACCTCCTCGGCGGGCACGTTCAGCCCGTCGCCGAACTCGGCGATGTTCTGCGGCAGCAGTGCGGCCTTCCCGGCGGGGGCGAGCGGCAGGCCGACGTCGGTGGAGCCGAGCACCTCGGCGGCCAGCGCGCCCAGCGCCTGGCCGATCTGGGTGCCGAACATGGCGCCGCCCATGGAGCGCATCATGCCCATCAGCGGGCCGGCCATGGCCTGCATCTCCTCGGGCAGCACGCCGCCCATGGCGTTGCCGACCCGCTCGGCGACCGGGTCGACCAGGTCCTTCCAGACCGGCAGGGTGGCCTCGATCCACTCCGCGCGGCTCCACGCCACCGCCGCGGAGGAGGTGGAGGGGAACTCGGTCGCCGAGTCCAGCCACAGGTCGGCCAGCCGGACCGCCTCGGTGACGGCGGTGCGCTCGGCGGCGCCCACCGAGCGGTCCTTGGTCTTCCCCTCCGGCTGCTCGGCGACGACGGTCTGCCGGGCGATGTTCTTGGCCAGCTCCCAGTTCACCGGGCCGCCCTCGAACGAGAGCATCTGCCCGAGCTGCTGGAACGCCGCGCCCAGGTCGTTGGGGTTGAAGCCGCCCATCATCGCGGCGAACGGATTGTCCCCGCCCTGCCCGCCGCCGGGGCCGCCCATGCCGAACAGCGCCCCGAAGGGGTTTCCGGCACCGAAGCCGAACGGCTGCTGCGGGGTCGAGTCGCCCTGCTCGCCGTCCTTCTTGCCCTTGTTCTTGCCGTCCTCGGGCTCCTCGGGGGGAACGCCGAATCCGAAGGGGAGGTCGCTCACGGGGTCCTCGATCTGATCGGCCGTCACGCGGGTGGTGTGGCGGGAAATTCTGTGACCCGGAGGCTCCGGGCGGTTTCAATGGTCTCGCGGCCGACCGCGCCGGGTGCACCGCTGGGGCCGAGCCTCGGGCAGGATGGACAGTGCGTGACACTCGTACGTACGCACTTAAGCTAACCGTGGAGGATGGCCGGTGAGTTCCCCGCCTTCGGACGTTCGCTCTGGGCTGACCGAGGGCGAGGACGCGCCGGCCGACGCCGGTTCGCCGACTCCAGCCTACGGCGGCAAGCCGCTCACCGTGGCCGTCACCGGCGCGGCCGGCGTGCTCGGCGAGCGCGTCGCCCAGCGACTGGTGGCCTCCCCGCACGTGCGGCGGGTGCTCGCGGTGGACGACCGCCGCGGCGAGGTCCCCGGCGTGCAGTGGCGGGTGCTGGACGTGCGCGACCCGGCGGTGGCCGAGCGGCTGGCCGGCGTCGACGTGGTGGTGCACCTGGCGATGGACCTCGGCATGGAGTCCGACCCGCGCACCCGCAGCGCCTACAACGTGCGCGGCGCGCAGACCGTGGTGACCGCCGCGGCGGCGGCCGGTGTGCACCGGGTGGTGCTGTGCACCTCCGCGATGGTCTACGGGGCGCTGGCCGACAACGAGGTCCCGCTGGCCGAGGACTCCGAGCTGCGGGCCACCGAGGAGGCCTCGCTGGTCGGCGACCTGCTGGAGATCGAACGGCTGGCCCGCCGCGCCCCGCGCGCCCACCCGGGCCTGCAGATCACCGTGCTGCGCCCGGCGGTGGTGGTCGGCCCCGGCATCGACACCGTGCTCACCCGCCACTTCGAGGCCCCGCGCCTGCTGGTGGTGGCCGGCTCCCGCCCGTGCTGGCAGTTCTGCCACCTGGACGACCTGGCCTCGGCGCTGGAGTACGCGGCGCTCGGCCTGGTCGAGGGCGAGGTGACGGTCGGCTGCGACGGCTGGCTGGAGCAGGAGGACGTGGAGGAGCTGTCCGGGATCCGGCGGATGGAACTGCCGGCCTCGCTGGCGCTGGGCACCGCGGCCCGGCTGCACCGGCTCGGCCTGACCCCGGCCCCGGCCGGCGACCTCGCCTACACCATGTACCCGTGGGTGGTGTCCGGCAGCCGCCTGCACGAGGCGGGCTGGCGGCCCCGGCACACCAACGAGGAGGTGCTGGCCGAGCTGCTCGCCCAGGTCTCCGGCAAGCACGCGGTGGCCGGGCGCCGACTGGGCGGCAAGGAGGCCGCCACCAGCCTGGGTGCGGCCGGCGCGACGGTCGCCCTGATCGGCACGGCGGCGCTGGTCCGCCGGGCGCGCAAGCACCGCCGGATCTGACCCGCCGCCCCGGGGCCTGCCTTCGAGGACGGCAGCGTCGCGGGGCGGGAGGCGTCGGCCGGTGCCGGTGGCGATGCGGAATGATGGAGCCATGTCCGAGACCCACGACCCGATCCGGCTGCTCGCGATCCGCGAGACCCCGCTCTCCCTGGACGAGGTGCACGCCGCGGTCGGCGACGACGCGGCGGGCGGCACCACGCTGTTCGTCGGCACGGTGCGCGACCACGACGGCGGCAAGGCGGTCGAGGCGCTGGAGTACAGCGCCCACCCGACCGCGGTCCGGGAGCTGCGCCGGGTCGCCGAGAAGATCTGCGCGGACTTCCCGGTCCGGGCGCTGGCGGCGGTGCACCGCACCGGCCGGCTGGCGATCGGCGACGTCGCGGTGATCGTCGCGGTCTCCTGCCCGCACCGGGGCGAGGCGTTCGAGGCGTCGCGGCGGCTGATCGACGACCTCAAGCACGAGGTGCCGATCTGGAAGCACCAGGTGTTCGCCGACGGCGAGGAGGAGTGGGTCGGCGCGGGCTCCTGCTGAGCCGCCGTGTCCGTTCCGCGCCCCGCTCGTTCCCCGTTCGGCCGTACCCCGGGACGGTGAGCGCGCCACGCGTCCCGTAACCCGGACACCGCACGCGCCGTTCCCTGTGCAGGCGGTTAATCTGCTGATACACATGACGAGCCTGTGGGGAGTTCGAAGATGGCTGCGCTCGCCTGGTTGATCATTCCTGTGGTGGCCGGACTGCTGGCGTCGGTGTGGGCGGGGTGGGCGGCGCGGCCGCCGAGGTCCATCACCGACCCGTCCTCGCTCGCCGAGCACGAACGCTTCCGCGCCGCGATGGAACGCAACAGCGGCACCCGGCACCCCGGCGGCGAATAGCCGCTCGGCACGCCGGCCGAGGGGGAGGGTGCGGGCGCACCGGCTGTACACCGGGCCCCGCACTTCCCGTACTGTCGTGCCATGCCACGCCGATCGGCGACCATGCTCGCCGCCACCCTGCTGCTGATAGGCCTGCTCTGTGCCTCGGTCCTGATGAAGGTGCCGTTCACCGAGATGAGCCCGGGGCCGACGTACAACACCCTCGGCGTGCAGGACAAGACGGGCACCCCGGTGATCACCATCACCGGCCGCGAGACGTACCCGACCACCGGCCACCTGAACATGACGACGGTCCAGGTCACGGGGGCGAACTACCAGCCCAGCCTGGTCTCCGCGATCGTCGGCTGGATGCGCGGCGACGTGCTGGTGGTGCCGCACGACAACGTGTACCCGAAGGGCCAGACCGACCAGGAGGCCCAGCAGCAGAACGCCGAGGAGTTCGCCTCCTCCGAGGACAGCGCGAAGACCGCCGCCCTCAAGCAGCTGGACATCCCGGTCACCACCGAGATCATCGTCTCCTCGGTGGTCTCCGGCGGCCCGTCCGAGGGCAAGCTGCACGCCGGCGACCAGATCGTCGCGGTGGACGGGGTGGCGATCACCGGCCGCAGCCAGGTCGCCGAGCAGGTGATGAAGCACAAGCCCGGCGAGACCGCCGTGTTCACCGTGGTCCCGCACGCCAAGGCCGGCCCGACGCCGAACCCGGCGGACGAGGTGCAGGTGCCCATCACCACCGCGAAGGCGCCGGACGAGGACCGGGCGATCGTCGGCATCACGCCCGGCGTCGACCACGTCTACCCGTTCAAGATCGACATCGGCCTGCAGGACGTCGGCGGTCCGAGCGCCGGCCTGATGTTCGCCCTCGGCATCGTCGACAAGCTGACCCCCACCGACCTCACCGGCGGCAAGTTCGTGGCGGGCACCGGCACCATCGACGACGACGGCGCGGTCGGGCCGATCGGCGGCATCCAGATGAAGCTGATCGCCGCCCGCGACAAGGGCGCCGAGTACTTCTTCACCCCCGCGGACAACTGCGCCGAGGCGATGAACGGCACGCCGTCGGGCCTCACGCTGGTCAAGGTCGACAACCTGGCCGGGGCGGTGAAGGCGCTGGACTCCATCCGGAGCGGGGACAAGGCGGCGCTGCCCAGCTGCAAGAACTGAGCGCGAGAACAGGGGCGCGTGGGGGGTGTGCCCCCACGCGCCCCTGGTGGTGCGCCGGTTACTGGAAGGTGGCCAGCAGGGCCTGGGTCAGGTTGGGGACCAGGTCCGGGCCGGTGAGGACCTCGCGGGGGCTGTCCTTCTCGCGCAGGCGCAGGGCGATCTCGCGGGAGCCGTCGCGCAGGACCGCGGCGGTGATCCGGACCTCCTGGCGCTGCGGGTGGGCGGCGACCCAGTCGTTGATCTCCTGCTCGGTGGCGTTCTTCGGCCGGGAGGCCTCGGCGCCGGGCGGGAGCATCAGGCGCTCGACCACCAGGGCGCAGCCGACCACGCCGTCGGGCCAGGCGATGGTGCCCAGGAAGCGGTCGAGCTCGGTGCCCGGGGGGATCTCCTCCTGCTCGACCGGGGTGAGGCCGGTCGGGTTCTCGTCCAGGCCGAGCTGCGTGGCGAGCCGCGGATTGGCCTTGCGCATCTGGGCGTTGTCGACCAGGGCGAACAGGCGGGCGGGGAGGTCCCAGCCGAGGGTGGCGGCGTGCTCGTCGATCTCCAGCGCGGCCCGGGTGAGCGGGGTGGCGGCGGGCATGCCGGCGGCGGCGGAGGTCAGGTCAGGGGAGTCGGACATGGGGCCATCCTCACATGTCCGGGGGGGCCGTCTCCAACTCCGACGCATTGTCCGGGAACTCCGGTAAAGACTGTTTAAGTTGCACTGGAGACCGGTGTGCGCCCGTCCACGGCGCGGCATCGTCATCCCCAACGACGACAACAGCTGAGGTGGCATCTTGACCTTCCAGATGCCGGATCGAACAGGTCCGGGTTTTCGAGCGAGAGTCGGGCCGCCGTCCCGCCGGGCGAAGGTGCTGCTGCTGACGGCGGGCGTGCTGGCGGCGCTGTTCCTGCTGTTCGTCATGTTCGCGGGGCTGTGGACGGACTGGCTGTGGTTCAGGTCGGTCTCGTACGGGTCGGTGTTCACCTCGCAACTGGGCGCGAAGGTCGGCCTGTTCGCGGTGTTCGGGCTGCTGATGGCGCTGGTGGTCGGGTTCAACCTGTGGCTGGCGTACCGGCTGCGGCCGCCGCTGGCCGCGATGTCGGTGGAGCAGCAGAGCCTGGACCGCTACCGGATGGGCGTGGCGCCGTTCCGCAAGTGGCTGCTGATCGGCCTGTCGCTGCTGGTCGGCCTGGCGGCCGGCACCGCCGCGGGCGGGCAGTGGCGGACCTGGATGCTGTGGCTCAACGGGACCTCGTTCGGGCAGAAGGACAGCCAGTTCCACCTGGACGTCTCGTTCTACGCGTTCGACCTGCCCTGGTACGAGTTCCTGCTGGGCTTCGCGTTCAGCGCGGTGATCGTGTCGCTGATCGCGGCGACGGCCGTGCACTACCTGTACGGCGGCCTGCGGCTGCAGGGTCCGGGCCGCCGGGCGAGCGCCGGGGCGCAGGGCCATCTGGCCGTGCTGCTGGGCGTGTTCGTGCTGCTGAAGGCGGTGGCGTACTGGCTGGACCGGTACGCGCTGGCGGTGAAGAGCGAGTCCTACAAGGGCGTTGAGGGCTGGACGGGTCTGCGGTACGTGGACGCGAACGCGTTCCTGCCGGCCAAGACGATCCTGTTCTTCGTGGCGATCATCTGTGCGGCGCTGTTCTTCCTGACGCCGATCCGGCGGACCTGGGCGCCGGCGCTGATCGGCTTCGGACTGATGGCGCTGTCGGCGGTGCTGGTCGGCGGGCTGTACCCGGCGATCGTGCAGCAGTTCCAGGTCAAGCCGAACGAGCAGGCCAAGGAGACGCCGTACATCCAGAAGAACATCGACGCGACCCGGCAGGCCTACGGCATCGCCGACGCCGACGTCACGCAGTACAAGCCGATCGACGCCACGAAGCCGGAGAAGCTGCAGCAGGACGCGCAGACCATCTCCGACATCCGCCTGCTGGACCCGAACGTGGTCTCGCCGACGTTCCAGCAGAACCAGGCGCTGCGGCAGTACTACGCGTTCCCGAAGACGCTGGACGTCGACCGGTACGGCGACCAGGACACCGTGCTGGGCGTCCGCGAGCTGGACCTGACGGGCGTTCAGCAGCGCAACTTCATCAACGACCACTTCAAGTACACCCACGGGTACGGCGTGGTCGCCGCCAAGGGCAACCAGGTCGACGCCAACGGCAACCCGGTCTACACCCAGCAGTCGCTGCCGACCACCGGGTCGATGGGCGACTACCAGCAGCGGGTGTACTACGGCGAGAAGTCCACCACGTACTCGGTGGTCGGCCCCGGCATGGACGAGATCGACTACACCCGGGACTCCGACCCGGACCGGACGTACCAGTACACCGGCGGCAGCGGCGTCTCGCTGGACAACCCGCTGACCCGGGCCGCGTACGCGGTGAAGTTCGCCGAGCCGCAGCTGCTGTACTCGGGCGCGATCAAGGACGGCGCGAAGATCCTCTACGACCGCACGCCGAAGGAGCGGGTCGAGAAGGTCGCGCCGTGGCTGTCGATCGACGCCGACCCGTACCCGGTGGTGGAGGACGGCCGGCTGGTGTGGGTGCTGGACGGCTACACCACGTCCGACGGCTTCCCGTTCGCGTCCAAGACGGTCCTCGGCGACGCCACCAAGGACTCGCTGACCGACCAGCGCGGCCGCACCCTGACCGCCGTCAACGAGGTCAACTACATCCGCAACTCGGTGAAGGCCACGGTCGACGCGTACACCGGCGAGGTGACGCTCTACCAGTGGGACGAGGCCGACCCGGTGCTGAAGACCTGGATGAAGGCGTTCCCGGGATCGGTCCAGCCGAAGGCGGACATCCCGGCGGCGCTGCTGCCGCACCTGCGCTACCCGCAGGACATGTTCAAGGTGCAGCGCGACCTGCTCGGGATGTACCACATGACGGACGCCACGGCGTTCTTCAACGGCACCGACATCTGGGAGGTGCCGGTCGACCCGACCGTCAACGCCGACGAGGTGCAGCCGCCCTACTACCTGACGGTGCGGATGCCGGACGCCAAGGAGGCCAGCTTCTCGCTGACCACCTCGTTCGTGCCCTCGGGCCGGAAGAACCTGGCCGCGTTCATGACCGCGGACGCCGATCCCGGGCCGGACTACGGCAAGCTGCGGATCCTGCGGATGACGTCCGACTCGGGCGCGCTCGGCCCGGCGCTGACCCAGGCGAAGTTCAACTCCGACACCGACGTCGCCCACCAGCTCACCCTGCTCCGCAACGGCGCCGACTCCGACGTGGTCTACGGCAACCTGCTGACCCTGCCGGTCGGCGGCGGCATCCTCAACGTCGAGCCGGTGTACCTGGTGGCGCGCGGCGCGAAGGTGCCGGTGCTGAAGAAGGTGCTGGCGGTGTACGGCGACCACAACGTGGCGCTGGAGGACACCCTGGACAAGGCGCTGGCGAAGGTCCTCGGGAACGCCGCCGACGGGGCCACCACCCCGACCGCCCCGGCCGACCCGGGCAGCACCACGCCGACCCCGCCCAGCACGCCGACGACGCCCGCCCCGGGCGCCAACCCGGCGCTGGACAAGGCCCTGGCGGACGCCCAGAAGGCGTTCACCGACGGACAGAACGCGCTGAAGAACGGCGATTGGGCGGCGTACGGCCAGGCCCAGCAGGCGCTGCAGAAGGCGCTGAACGAGGCGCTGGCGGCCGAGCCGAAGAACGGGGCCACGCCGGCGCCGTCCGGGCAGCCGTCCGGTCCGCCGGCGCCGTCACCCACCGGCTGAGCTGGGAAAACCGATTTGTTGGTCCACCCCGTGATCGTGCTACAGTGGTTTCACCGACGCGGGGTGGAGCAGCTCGGTAGCTCGCTGGGCTCATAACCCAGAGGTCGCAGGTTCAAATCCTGTCCCCGCTACTCAGTAGCACGAAGGCCCGGAGGCATCAGCCTCCGGGCCTTCGCCGTTCCCTTTCGCCATTCCTCGGTGCAGACCCGTTGACACCCTCACTGGTCCAGTCCAATCTGAGTCGTGCCCATGACGAGCGGCCCCCACCGCTCGCCTCGTGGTGCTGCAACACGCATGCCAGCAACGGGAATTGATCGTTTTCTGCTTCCGTCTGCCGCTCTCCCCCGACCGGGTGTCGGACGGTGTTCCTGCATCCCCACGTGACAGGAGAGGCACATCCGCATGCACCGCAACAACCGAAGGGTCTGGGCCGTCACGGCCGCGGCCGCCACCCTGCTCGCCGGGGCGATGTCGCTGCTGGGCGCCCCCAGCGCGACCGCCGGACCGGCCAACACCACCGGCGCCCCCGCCACCAGCGGCGGTCTGAAGATCGCCTACTTCGACCAGTGGTCGATCTACCAGAACGCCTACTACCTGAAGAACGTCGACACCAACGGCATGGCAGGGAAGCTCGACTACCTGCTGTACGACTTCGCCAACATCCACCCGACCGACCTGACCTGCTTCGAGGCCAACTCGGCGGCGTCCCAGGACGAGAACAACCCGAACGCCGGCGACGGCGCGGGCGACTACTACGCCGACTACGCGAAGACCTTCGCCAACGGCAACAGCGTGGACAACTCCACCGACACCTGGAACCAGCCGCTGGCCGGCAACTTCCACCAGCTCCAGGAGCTGAAGGCCAAGTACCCGAAGCTGAAGGTCCTGCTGTCCATCGGCGGTTGGACGTACTCCAAGTACTTCTCCGACGCGGCGGCCACCGACGCCTCGCGCAAGAAGTTCGTCTCCTCCTGCGTCGACATGTTCATCAAGGGCAACCTGCCCGCCCAGGGCGGCTACGGCGGCCCCGGCACCGGCAAGGGCATCTTCGACGGCTTCGACATCGACTGGGAGTACCCGGGCGGCGGCGGCCACACCGGCAACCACTCCTCGCCCAACGACAAGCAGAACTTCACCGCGCTGCTCGCCGAGTTCCGCAACCAGCTCAACACCCAGGGCTCCGCCGACGGCAGGACCTACGCGCTGAGCGCCGCCCTGCCGGCCGGCCAGGACAAGATCCAGTACATCGAGACCGACAAGATCGCCCAGTACCTGACCTTCGCCGACCCGATGACGTACGACATGCACGGCGGCTGGGAGGCGCAGGGTCCGACCAACCACCAGACGCCGATCTACCAGAACCCCAACGACCCGTCGAACAACGTGCCGCCGGGCAACGCCAAGTACTCCATCGACGAGGCGATCAAGGCGTACACGGTCGGCGACCCCTCGTACGGCATCCCCGGCGGCTTCCCGGCCAACAAGCTCAACATGGGCGTCCCGCTGTACTACCGCGGCTGGACGGGCGTGGCGGCCGGCGCCAACCACGGACTGTTCCAGCCGGCCAGCGGGCCAGCGCAGGGCGCGCCCAACTCCGGCAACGTCGCGGGCGTCCGGATGTACAAGGAACTGCTGGGCGTCGTCGACAACCCCGGCTACACGTACTGGGACCCGGCCTCGCAGGCCTCGTACTTCTACGACGGCAACAACTTCTGGTCCGGTGAGACCGCCAAGTCCATCCAGGCCAAGATGGACTACGCGCACTGCAACGGCCTCGGCGGCTCGTTCGTGTTCTCGCTGTACGACGACCCGAACGCGGTGCTGCTCAACCCGCTGGTGACGGCGACCAACGGCTCGGCCGCCAACTGCCCGGCGCCGCCCGCCTCGCCCTCGCCGAGCGCGAGCAGCAGCACCGGCACCAGCCCGTCGCCGTCCACCTCGACGTCCTCCTCGCCCAGCGGCTCCCCGTCCGGCTCGCCGTCGGGCAGCCCGTCCTCCTCGCCGAGCGGACCCGGCGGCGGCATCGTCGCCAACCCCGGCCTGGAGTCCGGCGCGCTCAGCCCGTGGACCTGCGCCGGCAGCGGCGGCAGCGTGGTCTCCGGCGGCCACACCGGCTCGTACGCGCTGCAGGGCAACGCCAGTGCCGGCGACACCGCGCAGTGCCAGCAGACCGTGACCGTCAAGCCGAACACCACGTACACGCTGTCCGCCTGGGTGAAGGGCAACTACACCTACCTCGGCGTCACCGGCTCCGGGGCGGACAGTTCGACGTGGACCCCCGGTGGGAGCGCGTGGACCCAGCTGTCCACCAAGTTCACCACCGGAGCCTCGGTCACCTCGGTGACCGTCTGGGTGCACGGCTGGTACGGACAGGGCGCCTACCAGGCGGACGACTTCACCGTCAGCTGACCGATCGTCACCACGCTTGCGGCGAAGGCCCGGAGGGAAACACCCTCCGGGCCTTCGCCCTTGCGTGCGCGGAGAGTTGATCGACTCCGGTACGATGCGTGGCCGGGGTTTGTGGCGCCCAGTGTCGGGAAATCGACAAAGCGCTGAAGCAATCTCGCCGGGCTTCGGCCCCGCTCCGCCAAAACGGACGGAGCAGGTGTACGAGGGCTGCGGGTGATGCGACGATGGACCACGAGGGGGACGCGGCACGGCCATTGACAGGCCGTCCGATCCGGCGTGACCCCTGGGGGGACCACCCCGGGCCGACGGCCGGGGGCGAATGCCGCGACACTCGGGGGGAGCGGGAGTCGGCATGAAACTCATCGGCAGGAACGGGACAGGAGAACGACTGGCGGCCAGCAGCACCACGGACACCGACACCGGTGCCCGACCCACCGTCCAGTCGGGCAGCAGCCTGCCCGCACAGCGCACCACCGCCGGCAACGGCAGCCTCGCCGCGTCCGGCTACGGCCCCGACAGCCTCGTCCACCTGACCGCCGACCAGGTCGTCGCCACCGCCTCCGCCCGCGACCTGCTGGAGAGCGACGACGGCGACGACAGCTTCGAAACCGCCCTCGCCGCCCGCGAACAGGCCGCGCTCGAAGCCCGCCACCGCGGCTCCGCCGACGCCGGCGACCCCGGCGCCGCCAGCCAGCTCGGCGCCCTCCTGCTGCGCCGCGGCGACCTCCAGGACGCCGAACCCTACCTGCGCACCGCCGCCGCGGCCGGCCTGCGCGCCGCCGCCAACAACCTCGGCGTCCTGCTCCACCAGCAGGGCCACCGCGCCGAAGCCGCCCAGTGGTGGCGGCAGGCCGCCGTCGCCGGCTCCGCGCCCGCCGCCCACGCCCTCGGCCTGCAACTGCGCGACCAGGGCGAGGAGGAGGCCGCCGAGTACTGGCTGCACTTCGCCGCCGAACAGGGCCACCCGCTCGGCGCCTACGCCCTCGGCGACCTGATGGAACACCGCCGCGACGTCCGCGCCGAACGCTGGTTCAAGGCCGCCGCCGACTCCGGCCACCGCGAAGCCGCCTACCGCCTCGCCCGGATGCGCGAAGCCGCCGGCGACAAGGAGACCGCCGAGACCTGGTACCGCACCGCCGCCGCCCGCAGCCACGCCCGCGCCGCGCTGCGCCTCGGCGTCCTCCTCGAAGCCCGCGGCGACCTCGACGAAGCCGCCCGCTGGTACCGGCAGTCCGCGCAGAACGGCGAAGCCCGCGCCGCCTGCGCGCTCGGCTTCCTGCTGCGCGACGCCGGCGACCCCGCCGCCGCCGCCGAATGGTGGCAGGAGGCCGCCGAGGCCGGCGACGGCACCGCCGCCAACGCGCTCGGCGCACTGCACGCCGGCCGCGGCGAGAACGCCGTCGCCGAACGCTGGTACCGCGCCGCGCTCGACGCCGGCGACCACAACGGCGCGTTCAACCTCGGCCTGCTGTGCGCCGGCGCCGGCCGCGACACCCAGGCCGAGCAGTGGTACCGCCGCGCCGCCTACGCCGGGCACCGCGAAGCCTGCAACGCGCTCGCCGTCATGCTGCTCCAGCGCGGCGACGAGTCCGGCGCCGAACCCTGGTTCTCCAAGGCCGCCGAAGCCGGCTCCGTCGACGGCGCGTTCAACCTCGGCGTGCTGCACGCCGGCCGCGGCGAGACCCGGCAGGCCCAGGAGTGGTACGCCCGCGCCGCGGCCGAGGGCCACGGCGAAGCGGCCCTGCAACTCGCCGTCGTCCAGGAGCAGCGCGGCAACCTCACCGGCGCGCTCGACCGCTACCGGCAGGCCGCCGAAGGCGGCTCCGCGGAGGGCGCGTTCCGGCTCGCCTCGCTGCTCGACCGGCGCGGGGACGCCGACGCGGACGCCGAGCACTGGTACGCGGTCGCGGCCGACGCGGGACACCTGCGCGCGCAGGTGCGGATGGGCGTCCGGGCCGCGGAGCGGGGCGCCCTGCAGATCGCCGAGAGCTGGTACCGGCGCGCGGCCGAGGGCGGGAGCCGCAGCGCGGCGTTCAACCTCGGGCTGCTGCTGGCCCGTCAGGACTCCGAGGCCGAGGCGATGCTCTGGTACACCCGGGCCGCGGACGCCGGCCACGGGCGCGCCGCCCTCCGGCTGGCGCTGCTCGCCCTCCGGCGGGGGGAGGCCGTGCAGGCCGAGAACTGGTGCCGACGGGCGGCCGAGTACGGGCCCGCGGAGGTCGCGGAGCGGGCGGGGCGGCTGCTGGAGGCGATGACCGCGGAGCTCAGCGCGTAGCGACGAGCGGGGAGCGCCCCGGTCCAGGCGTCCTCACACGCTCAGCGAGCGCAGCGCCGCCTCGTGGAGGATGCCGTTGGTGGCGACCGCGTCCGCGCCGGTGGGGCCGTCGATGCCGTCGAGGCCGGTGAAGCGGCCGCCGGCCTCCTGGACGACGATGCAGGGGGCGGCCATGTCCCAGAGGGAGAGTTCGGGTTCGGCGGCGATGTCGACGGCGCCCTCGGCGACCATCATGTAGGACCAGAAGTCGCCGTAGGCGCGGGTGCGCCAGCAGATCCTGGTGAGGTCGAGGAAGGCGTCGAGGCGGGCGCGCTCCTCCCAGCCGCTGAGGGAGGAGAAGGAGAGCGAGGCGTCGGCGAGGCGGGAGACCTTGGAGACGTGGATGCGCTGGGCCTTGGCGAGGCTGCGGCCGGCGAACGCGCCGAGGCCCTTCGCGGCCCACCAGCGGCGGCCGAGCGCGGGGGCGGAGACGATGCCGACGACGGGGGCGAACTCGCCGTCGGGCTGTTCCTCGAGGAGGGCGACCAGGGTGGCCCAGACCGGGACGCCGCGGACGTAGTTCTTGGTGCCGTCGATCGGGTCGATGACCCAGCGGCGCGGGCCGGAGCCCTGCAGGCCGTACTCCTCGCCCATCACCGCGTCGCGCGGGCGGGCTCGTTGCAGGACGGAGCGGACGAGTTCCTCGGCGGCCTTGTCGGCGTCGCTGACCGGCGTCAGGTCGGGCTTGGTCTCGACCTTCAGGTCGAGCGCCTTGAAGCGTTCCATGGTCACCGAGTCGGCCGAGTCGGCGAGGACGTGGGCGAGTCGGAGGTCGTCGTGGTAGTCGGCCATGCCCCGAACCCTAGCGGACTCAGTGACCCGAGCCGCTGAGCTGAAGGCCGATCACGCCCGCGATGACCAGGCTGACCGAGACCAGCTTGAGGGCGGAGGAGGACTCCTCCAGGAAGACGATCCCGTACAGCGCGGTGCCGGCCGCGCCGATGCCGGTCCACACCGCGTAGGCGCTGCCCACCGGGAGGGTCTTCAGGGAGAGGGTGAGCAGCCCGAAGGAGCCGAGGGCGAAGAGGCAGAAGCTGATGGTGGGCCAGAGCCTGGTGAAGCCGTGGCTGAGCTTGAGGTTGACCGCGAATCCCGTTTCCAGCAGACCGGCGAGGATCACCATGGCCCATGCCATCCGGTTGACTCCCTGTCAGATAGGACGGTGTGACCTTCCTATCGTTACCCAGTGGGCAGGGCCGGGCGACTCGTCGGTCGGTGAACTCTCAGTCCCCCTCGTGGGCTTCCCGGGTGGCGAGCAGGCGGCGCAGCGAGTACAGCCGGGCCGGCTCGGCGTGGCCGTCGGCGACCCAGGCGTCCAGCGCGCAGTCCGGCTCGTCGTGGGAGCAGGCGCGCGGGCAGTCCTCGGTGCCGGGTTCGAGGTCGGGGAAGGCGTGGATGACCCGGGACGGGTCGATGTGGGACAGGCCGAACGACCGGAAACCGGGGGTGTCGATCACCCAGCCCGGATCGAGGGCCTTGCGGGAGCCGGGCTTCGCCCCGGGCGGCGGGGGCAGCCGCAGGGCGAGCGCGGAGACGGTGGTGTGCCGGCCGCGGCCGGTGACGGCGTTGACGTGGCCGGTGGTCCGCTGCCGCTCCGGGACGAGCGCGTTGACCAGGGTGGTCTTGCCGACGCCGGAGTGCCCGATGAACACCGTGGTCCTCCCGCGCAGGTGCTCCCGGACGGCCTCCGCCCCGGTGGTGGCCAGCTCGTCGTGCCGTGTCACCACGTAGTCGATGCCGAGCGGCGCGTACGACTCCAGCAGCTCGTCGGCCGGCGCCAGGTCGGACTTGGTGAGCACCAGCAGCGGCTCCATCCCGGCGTCGTACGCGGCGACCAGGCAGCGGTCGATCAGCCGGGGGCGCGGCTCCGGGTTGGCGAGCGCGGTGACGATGGCCAGCTGCTCGGCGTTGGCGACGACGATCCGCTCGTACGGGTCGTCGTCGTCCGCGGTGCGGCGCAGCACCGAGGTGCGCTCCTCGACGCGGACGATCCGGGCCAGCGTGTCGGGGGCCCCGGAGAGGTCGCCGACCAGGTTGACGACGTCGCCGACGACGACGCCCTTGCGGCCGAGTTCGCGGGCCTTCATCGCGGTGACCAGGCGTTCGTCCTTGGTCCCGCCGTCGACCAGGCAGGTCATCCGGCCCCGGTCCACGGTGAGGACCATCGCCGCGTCGGCGTCCTCGTGCTTGGGCCGGATGCGGGTGCGGGGGCGGGAGCCCCGGCGGCCCGGGCGGCTGCGGATGTCGTCCTCGTCGGCGTCCTTGCCGTAGCGGCGCATGCTCGTGATCCCCCGTCAGCCCTGGCCGAGGAGGTCGGCCCACATCTGCGGGAAGTCCGGCAGGGTCTTCGCGGTGGTCGCCACGTTCTCCACCAGGACGCCGTCCACCACCAGGCCGAGGACGGCGGCGGCGGTGGCCAGCCGGTGGTCCTCGTAGGTGTGGAAGACGCCGCCGTGCAGCGGGCGGGGGCGGATCCGCAGGCCGTCCTCGGTCTCCGAGACGTCGCCGCCGAGGTCGTTGATCTCCTTGGCGAGCGCGGCCAGCCGGTCGGTCTCGTGCAGGCGCAGGTGGGAGATGCCGTACAGGTGGGACTCGGAGTCGGCGAGGGCGGCGACCGCGGCGATCACCGGGGTCAGCTCGCCGACGTCGTGCAGGTCCACCTCGATGCCGTGGATCTTGCCGGTGCCGGTGAACTCCAGCCCCTCGTCGGTGAACCGGCACGAGCCGCCCATCGCGGTGTAGATCTCGCGGAGCTGGTCGCCGGGCTGGTAGGTGTGCCTGGGCCAGTCCCGGACGACGACCCGGCCGCCGGTGGCGAGGGCCGCGGCGAAGAACGGGGCGGCGTTGGACAGGTCCGGTTCGACGACCAGGTCGCGGCCGATCAGCGCGCCCGGAGTGACCCGCCAGACGTCCTTCTCGCCGCCGTCCTCCGGTGCGTCGACCTGGCCGCCGGCCTTGCGGATCATGTCGACGGTCATCCGGATGTGCGGCAGCGACGGGACGGTCTCGCCGACGTTGCGGATCTCCACGCCGTGGTTGAAACGGGCGCCGGAGAGCAGCAGCGCCGAGATGAACTGGGAGGAGGACGAGGCGTCCACGTCGACCTGGCCGCCGTCCAGCGCGCCGGCGCCGTGCACGGTCAGCGGGAAGCCGCCGCGGCCGCCGTCGTCGATCCGGGCGCCGAGGGCGCGCAGCGCGTCGATCACGCCGTGCTGCGGGCGCTCGTGGCTGCGCGGGTCGCCGTCGAAGTGCACCGGGCCGTCCGCCAGGGTGGCCAGCGGGGGCAGGAAGCGCATCACCGTGCCGGCGTTGCCGACGTCCACCTGCGCGGGGCCGCGCAGGCGCTCGGCGGGGATGATCCGCCAGGCCTCGCCGCCGCCGGTGCCGCCGGACGCCGCGTTGACCGTCTCCTCGACCGTGACGCCCAGGGCCCGCAGGCCGTCCGCCATCAGCTGCGAGTCGCGGCTGCGCAGCGGGCGGCGCACCCAGCCCGGGCCGTCGGCGAGCGCGGCCAGCACCAGCGCGCGGTTGGTCGCGGACTTCGAGCCGGGGATGGTCACGGTCGCGTCCACGGCAGCGGTGGCGACGGGAGCGGGCCACAGGGGTTCGGTCATGCCGCCCAGTCTATGAGGACCGGCCCCGCTACCGGGGCAGCAGCCAGGCCGCTCCCAGCCCCAGGCAGGCCAGCGCCACCACCAGGAACAGCGCGACCCAGGCCGTCGCCGGCACGCCCGTCAGCCGGGCCAGCTGGTCGGCGTCCGAGCCGGGCGTGCCGCCGCGCCGCCGGGCGGAGTACAGCTCGACGATCGGACGCACGCCCGCCAACAGGAGGAACCACACGCCCAGGTAGGCGAACGCGCCCTGCCACTGAGGGGTCCCGTACCAGGACACCGCGACGAACGCGCCGCCGGTCGCCAGCACCGCGAGCACCCCGAACAGGTTGCGCAGGGTCAGCAGCATCGCCGCCAGCAGCACGATGCCGACCCAGAGCAGGACGGTGATCCGGCCCGCCGCCAGCAGCGCCGCCCCGCCCAGGCCCAGCAGCGAGGGCGCCGGGTAGCCGGCCGCGGCGGTCAGCACCATGCCCGGGCCGGTCGCCCGGCCCGAGGACACCGTCAGCCCGGAGGTGTCCGAGTGCAGGCGGATCCCGGAGAGCCGCCGGCGGGTCAGCAGCGCCGTCACGCCGTGCCCGCCCTCGTGCGCGATGGTCACCACGGTGCGGCTCAGCCGCCACACCGGGCGCAGCGCCACGGCCAGCAGCGCCACCGCCGTCGCGCCCCACACCAGCCAGTTCGGCGGGTCGGGCTGCACGGCCGTCAACCGGTCCCACAGTCGCACGAAGTCCATCTCGGCCGGCCTCCGATCACCGTCGCTTCCCGTCGCCCGGGCGGGCAGCCTCCCACGGAAGGACGGGCGCCCGGTAGCCGCCGGTTCTCCGGCCCGGCCGGTTCTGGCAAGCTGAACGGCATGTGCGGCCGCTTCGCCTCCTCCACGGACCCCGCCGAGCTGGTCCGGCACTTCGGTGTCCGGCAGTGGGACCCGACCGAGACGATCGCGCCGAGCTGGAACGTCGCGCCGACCGCGCCCGCCTTCGCCGTGCTGGACCGGGCGCCCCGCGGCGAGCGCCGGCCGGTGCGGCAACTGCGGGTGCTGCGCTGGGGGTTGGTGCCGGCCTGGGCGAGCAGTCCGGACACCGCGGCGAAGATGATCAACGCCCGGGCGGAGACCGTCCACGAGAAGCCCGCGTACCGGCAGGCGTTCGCGTCCCGGCGCTGCCTGATACCGGTCGACGGCTACTACGAGTGGCAGACCGCCCCCACCGACGACCTCTCCCGCCCGCCCCGCCGCCCCTACTTCGTCTCCCGCGCCGACGGCGCCCCGCTGGCGCTGGCCGGCCTGTACGAGTTCTGGCGCAACCGCGAGGTGCCCGGCGACCACCCGGACGCCTGGCTGGTGACCTGCACCGTCGTCACCACCGCCGCCGAGCCGCTGCTCGCACCGGTCCACGAGCGGATGCCGCTGTACCTCGGCCCCGACCGCTGGGACGCCTGGCTCGACCCGCACGCCGAGAGCGCCGACCTCACCCCGCCGCCGCCCGGCGACCTGCGCATCCACGCGGTGCCCGACGAGGTCGGCTCGATCCGCAACAACCACCCGGGCCTGACCCGGCGACTCACCGAGGACGACCTCACCACGCTGTTCTGACGCCGTCCCCTCTATACGCTCTGCGCCATGCAGCAGCAGACCGTCGCCACCCCCGCCGGGGACGCCCGGCTCCACTGGTTCCGGGCGCGGACCCCGCGGGCCGTCCTGCTCCTCGGGCACGGCGCGGGCGGCGGCGTCGAGGCGCCCGACCTGCAGGCCCTCGCGGCGGCGCTCCCGGCGGCGGGCGTCACCGTCGTCCTCGCCGAACAGCCCTGGCGGGTGGCCGGCCGCAAGCTCGCCCCCGCGCCGAAGACCCTGGACGCCGGCTGGCCGGCGCAGTTCGCCGCCGCGGCCGAGGAGGGCCTGCCGGTGTACGCGGGCGGCCGCAGCGCCGGGGCCCGGGTGGCCTGCCGCACCTCGGCCGGCCTCGGCGCGGCGGGCGTGCTGGCACTCGCGTTCCCGCTGCACCCGCCGGGCAGGCCGGAGAAGAGCCGTGCCGACGAGCTGCTCGGCACCGGCCTGCCCACCCTGGTGGTGCAGGGCGGCGCGGACACCTTCGGCGCCCCGGAGGAGTTCCCCGCGCTGCCGGACACCCACCGGCTGGCCGAGGTGCCGCACGCCTCGCACGCGTTCAAGGTCCCGAAGAAGGCCCCGCTGGGCCAGGACGAGGCGCTGGCGCTGATCACCGGCGCGGTCGCCGACTGGCTCTGACGGCGCGGCCGGAGGCCGGGAATGTCCGGGCGGCGGGCCTGGTTGCACGAATCGTCAGAACATGCCCCCGGTGGAAAGGCAGCGTCCATGGGTTCGATCGCGTGCCCCGAACGGTCCGAGGAGCGGGCTGCGCAGGCCGCCCCGCTCGTGCCGGACTGGTCGAAGTGGGTTGTCGCGGGCGAGAAGCCGGTCAGCCCTATATCCTCGCTTCCGGGTCGGCCCGTGGTGGGCCGGACCCTGCTGACCGAGGAGGTGGGTCCGGTCGTCGGGACCGATGACGCGGCCGTGTCTGGTGCTTCGGGCACCGACCAGGGCCGCCCGGAGGGCGAGCAGCTCACCGGCGACGAACTGGCCGAGGTGATCGGCGAGGACACCTTCCGGGTGTCCGAGAGCGAGAGCGAGGAGGCCAGGCGCGAGCGCTTCGAGCGGGACGCCCTGGGCTACCTCGACCCGATGTATTCGGCGGCGCTGCGGATGACCCGCAACCCGGCCGACGCGGAGGACCTGCTCCAGGAGGCGTTCGCCAAGGCGTACGCGTCGTTCCACCAGTTCCGCGAGGGCACCAACCTCAAGGCCTGGCTGTACCGCATCCTCACCAACACGTTCATCAACTCGTACCGCAAGAAGCAGCGCGAACCCCAGCGCACCGCGGCCGAGGAGATCGAGGACTGGCAGCTGGCGCGCGCCGAGTCGCACATGTCGACGGGGCTGCGCTCCGCCGAGGCGCAGGCGCTCGACCACCTGCCGGACAGCGATGTGAAGGACGCCCTGCAGGCCATTCCGGAGGAATTCCGGATCGCGGTCTATCTCGCGGACGTCGAGGGCTTTGCGTACAAGGAGATCGCGGACATCATGGGTACACCCATCGGTACGGTGATGTCCCGACTGCACCGTGGCCGCCGCCAGCTGCGCGGCATGCTGGAGGACTACGCCCGCGAGCGGGGACTGGTCCCGGCCGGTACCGGTGCAGGGCAGGAAGCGAAGGGCGCGGGCTCATGAGCTGCGGCGATCCGCACGAGACCGAGTGCGGAGAGGTGCTCGACCACCTCTACGAATTCCTCGACAACGAGATGCCCGAGGGCGACTGCGCCAAGCTGCGGGTGCACTTCGACGAGTGCTCCCCGTGCCTGGAGAAGTACGGCCTGGAGCAGGCGATCAAGGCGCTGATCAAGCGCTCGTGCGGCTGCGACGACACACCGTCCGACCTCCGGTCGAAGGTGCTGGCCCGGATCGACTCGATCCGCGCCGGCCAGCGCGCCGGCGACGACTCGGTGGTCGAAGTGACGGCCGTCGGCGTGGAGATGACGGTGGAGGGCGCGGCCGGCCACGGCTCCGCCGTCGCCACCGCAGAGTGAGCGCTCACTCGATCGAGTGAGCTGTCGCTGCTCCGGCTGCGGCAATCCGCGATCGTGCGTCCCGTCCGGGTGGCCGGGCCCTATTCTCTGACGAGTCCTCACGTCGGAGGGCCCGGTACGGGCTGGGGAGGCCGAGATCGCCAGCGAACGCGAACGCGAGCGCAGCGCGCTGACGGGGCGGGCCATGGCCTATCTGGCCGCCGTGCTGACGGCGGCGATCGCCGTACTGCTGCCGCTGACGGCCGTCGCACCCCGCCTCGACTGGCCCCGGATCGGGCTGCTGGCCCTGCTGCACCTGTGCCTGGAGTCGCTCGCCCAGGGCGCCCGCACCCCGTGCGCCCGGGCCTGGCGGTGGCTGCGCGGCCGGCCCGCGCCGGACAGCCCGGCCGACCCGCGCGGCAGCGGCTTCTTCCCCGTGCTGTTCGCGGGCCTGCTGATGCTGCCGCCCCCCGCCGCGGCCCTGGTCGCCCTGCCCGGCGCGCTGCTCGGCCCGGCCGTGCCGCCGCGCACGCTGCGCCGGATCTGGAACGCCGCCCAACTGGCGCTGGCCGCCGCGGCCGGCGCCGAGGTGTTCCGGCTGCTGGGCGGCAGCCGCCTGCTGCTCGGCGCCCGCTTCCCCGACGCGGCGTTCGGCGCGCTCGCCGCGATCCTCACGTTCTGCCTGGCCAACGGGCTGCTGGTGGCCGGCATGGTCCGGCTGACCTGCGGCGCGGCCGGGCCCGGCGCGATGCGCAAGCTCCGCCGGGCGGCGCCCGCCGCCCTGCTGCACGGGGCCGGCGGCCTGATGGTCGCGGTGCTGTGGCAGGGCCCGTACGGCGCGTTCGCGGCGGTGCTCGGACTGCTGCCGCTCACCATCACCGCCTGGCTGTCCGCACAGGGCCACCGCGAGCGCTCCGCGCACCGCGCCACCGTGCAGGCCCTGGTGCAGGCCGTCGAGATCAAGGACGCCTACACCCGCGGCCACAGCGAACGGGTCGGCCGGGCCTCCGTGCTGATCGCCCGTCAGCTGGGCCTCGCCGAGGACCGGATCCGCACCCTGCACTTCGCCGGCACCCTGCACGACGTCGGCAAGCTCGCCGTCGCCACCGAACTGCTGCGCCGCAACGGGCCGCTGACGGTCGCGGAACGCCGCGCCGTGGAGGTCCACCCGGTGTTCGGGCACGAGCTGGTGCGGCAGCTGGACTTCCTCG
The DNA here is from genome assembly GCF_042734615.1 of Kitasatospora sp. NPDC059646. Classification (NCBI taxonomy): domain Bacteria; kingdom Bacillati; phylum Actinomycetota; class Actinomycetes; order Kitasatosporales; family Streptomycetaceae; genus Kitasatospora; species Kitasatospora sp. NPDC059646. The sequence continues at coordinate 38,418 of NZ_JBHWDS010000047.1, read as the reverse complement.
GCGAAGGGCGCGACGGCATCCTGCACCACCACGAGCGGATGGACGGCCGCGGCTACCCGCACGGCCTGACCGGCGACCGGATCCCCGAGTTCGCCCGGATCATCTCGGTCGCCGACGCCTTCGACTCGATGACCTCCACCCGCTCCTACCGGCGCGGCCGGCCCGTCCAGGAGGCCGTCACCGAGCTGGAGCGGTGCGCCGGCAGCCAGTTCGACCCGGTGATGGTGCGGGCCCTGGTCGCCGCCGTCGCCGAACACGGCTGGCAGCCCGAACCACCGCCGCCCGGCGGCTGGGACGGCGAGGTGCCGGACATCCCGCTCGGCGTGCCCGAACCCGCCCGGCTGCCGCAGCAGTCCGGCCAGGGCCTGCCCGCCGGCGGGACGGCGTGACCACCCGGCGGCCGGTGCCGGCCGACCTGCTGCACGGCGCGGCCGTCCTGCTCGGCGGCGGCGCCGTCGTCCACGTCCTCGCCGCCGACTCCGACCAGCCCCGGGTCGCCCTCGCGTTCGCCGCCCTGATCGCGCTCGGGCAGTGCGCCGGCGGCGCCCTGCCGGGCGACCGCGAACCCGCGCCGGTGGCCACCGCCGTCGCCCTCGCCTACGCGCTGCTCGGCCCGCTGCACGGGCTGCCCACCGCGCACGGCGTGCTGCAGGTTGCCGCCGTCACCGCGATCGGCACCGCCGCCGGCCTCGCCGCACAGCTGGCCGGGCGGGCCGCGCTCGCGGCCGTCCGCCGCCGGCCGCGCGCCCCGCTCGGCGGGCTCGACGCCGCCGCCCGCCGACTGGTCACCGTCTCCTTCGCGGCGCTGCTGTTCCAGCCGCTGTACGGCTCCGGCGCCACCGACCGGCTGTGCGGCCCCGCGTACGGGGCGCTGCTGGCCGCCGTCGCCGCGCTGGCCGCGCTCGGCGACGCCGTCCTCGCCGCCGGGCAGCAGCGGGCCCGCACCGGACTGCGGTACAGCGCCGCCCTCGACGACCAGCTGCGCGCCCTGCTCGGCATCGGCTCCGCGCAGGTCGCCACCGGACTGCTGCTCAGCCTGCTGGCCGGCGAGGCCGGGCTGTGGGCGCTGCCGGTGTTCTGCGTGCCGCTGCTGCTCGCCCAGGCCTCGTTCCGGCGGGCCGTCGAGGTGCGGGCCACCACCGGGCAGACCATCGAGACGCTCGCCAGGGCCACCGAGATCGCCGGCTACACCACCCCCGGCCACGCCCGCCGGGTCGCCGACACCGCGTGCGCGCTCGGCCGCGAACTCGGCCTCGGCAGCCGGGAGCTGACGCTGCTGGAGTACGCCGCGCTGATGCACGACATCGGCCAGCTGTCCCTCGTCGAACCGGTGCCCGGCGGGGCGACCGCGCTGCTGCCCGACGCCGAGCAGCAGCGGATCGCCCGGCTCGGCAGCGAGGTGATCCGGCGCACCGGCGTGCCCCGGCAGGTGTGGCAGCAGGTCGCCCGACTCGCCGACCCGTGCCGGCTCGACGACGGCCGCCACGACCCCACCCTGCCGCTGGCCTCCCGGATCATCCGGGTCGCCAACGCGCACGACGACCTGCGCACCGCGGCCGCCGACCGGCCCCGGGCCGGGGCCCTCGACCCGCTCGACCACCTGCGGCTGGACGCCGGCCGCGGCTACGACCCGGTGGTGCTCGACGCGCTCGCCCGGCTCGGCCGCCGCGGACACCGCGCCGCCCGCTGCCGCCCCGCGGACTGACCGCCGGTGCGGCCCGGCGCACTGAATGGCCGCGCGGGGCGCGCGGCCCGCGGCAGGCGTGGTTGGATGCGGTCGTGGCGGGAAGACCCGGAGGCGGGGCGACCCGGTGACGACCGACGGCAAGGGACCAACGTGAGGATCTTCCACCGCGCACGGCACCGTCCGTCGGCGACCTGGCGGCAGACCACCGACCGTGCGTTCACGCTGATCGGCGACGGCCGGTACGAGGACGCCGGGGCGCTGCTGGTGATGGCGGCCGACCTGGAGCCGTGGCTGTCCGACTCGTGGTTCAACCTGGCCCTGCTGCACAAGTTCCGCCGCGACTGGGAGCAGGCCCGCAGCGCCGGCCTGCGCGCCGTCGCCCTGCTCGACCGCTCGCACGGCGCCCCGGACTGGTGGAACCTCGGCATCACCGCCACCGCCCTGCAGGACTGGCCGCTGGCCCGCCGCGCCTGGCAGGCGTACGGGCTGCGGCTGCCCGGCGGGCCGGCCCTCGACGGGCCGATCGAACTGGACCTCGGCACCACCCCGGTGCGGCTGTCCCCGGACGGCGAGTCCGAGGTGGTGTGGGGCCGGCGGCTCGACCCGGCGCGGATCGAGGTGCTGTCCATCCCGCTGCCGTCCTCCGGCCGCCGCTGGGGCGAGGTGGTGCTGCACGACGGCGCGCCGCACGGCGAGCGGGTCGCCGACGGCGTCGCCTACCCGGTGTTCGACGAGATCGAGCTGTGGGCGCCCTCCCCGGTGCCGACCTGGGTGGTCCTGCTGCAGGCCGCCACCGCCGCCGACCGGGACGCGCTGGAGAAGACCGTCGCCGACGCCGGGTACGCCGCCGAGGACTGGACGTCCTCGGTGCGGCTGCTGTGCCGCACCTGCTCGGAGAGCCGGATGGCCATCGACGACGGCCACACCGCGCACCACGACCCGCACGACGACGGCGACCCGCTGCACCCCGGCCACCTCAGCCACCTCAGCCAGGGCTCCGCCGGCGGCCCCTGGCAGATCGAACGCGAATGCGGCATCGCCGCGCCCGCCGGACTGGTCCGCACCCTGCTGGAACGCTGGGCGGCGGCGTCCCCGGCCACCCGCGCCTACCGGGACCTCGAAGAGGTGTGCTGACGGCCGCCCGGCCCCGAGGAGGCCGGGAGGTGCCCCCGCGCCGCGCCGCGCCCCGTACCCTGGACCGGTACACCAGCCGGACGCGGACGGAGCGGAAGCAAGCGATGGCCGAGCACCACGACCACGAGCACGAGCACGAGCACCAGGACCCCGAGGTCCAGCAGGTGGTCGGCGAGCTGCCCGACCTCGCCAAGGGCACCGCCCGCCCGATCACCGTGGTCGGCAACCCGGTGCTGCACCGCGAGACGCAGACCGTCACCGCCTTCGACGACGAGCTCGCCGCGCTGATCGACGACATGTTCCAGTCCATGTACGCCGCCGAGGGCGTCGGCCTGGCCGCCAACCAGATCGGCGTCGACCTGAAGGTCTTCGTCTACGACTGCCCCGACGACGACGGCGTCCGGCACGTCGGACACGTCGTCAACCCGGTGCTGGAGGAGCTCCCCGCCGGCCGCCGGATGCTCGACGACGGGCAGGAGGGCTGCCTGTCGGTGCCCACCGCCTACCAGGAGCTGGCCCGCCCGGGCTGGGCCGCCGTCACCGGGCAGGACAAGCACGGCAACCCGATCCGGGTCGAGGGCACCGGCTTCTTCGCCCGCTGCCTCCAGCACGAGACCGACCACCTGTACGGCTACCTGTACATCGACCGGCTCTCCAAGCGCGACCGCAAGGACGCCCTGCGGCAGATGGCCGACGGCGCCCCCAAGTACGCCACCGTGCCCAACGACTGACGGACCGTCAGCCTGTTCGAAGGGGGTCGCGCCGGTCGGCGCGACCCCCTTCGGCAGGTCCGGGTCCGGCGGGTGTGTCGGACCCGCCCGGAGGGCCGACGGCCGCTAGTGTCCGCGAGCACGGGGACGGAACCGGGCGAGGGGCTGGCGGATGCGCAGGCTGTGGCGGGCGGCGGGACGGGTCGGCGCGGTCGTGCTGACCGTGGCGTGCGCGGCGACCGGGACGGGCGGCTGGACGGCCGCCGCCGACCGGGGCGCGGAACAGCAGGTGGAGTACCGGGGCGTGCGGCTCCGGGTGCCCGCCGACTGGCCGGTGGTCGACCTGGCGGCGGCCCCGCGCACCTGCGTGCGGCTGGACGTCAGCGCCGTCTACCTCGGCACACCCGGCGAGGACCAGGACTGCCCGGCGCACCTGCCGCCCGGCCGGGCGGACGGGCTGCTGGTCCAGCCCGCCCGCACCGGGCGCGGCGCGGCCGCCCCCGAGACGGTGGCGCCGGGCCGGCCGGTCCCGCAGCGGATCGTCCGGGACGCCGCCGGCGGGCACCAGCTGCGGGCCCGGCTCGGCGGCACCGGCCTGGAGGTCACGGCCGGCTGGGCCACCGACCCGGACCGGGTCCGGCAGATCCTGGAGACCGCCACCGCCACCGCCGACCCCGTCACCGCCGAGGACCCCGCCGACGACGCCCCGGCCGGCGCCGCCGCACCGCGCACCGACGTCGCCGGGTACGCCTTCGACCGGTGCGCCGCGCCGTCGGCCGCCGCGATGCGGGCCTGGGCGGCGTCCTCCCCGTACCGGGCGGTCGGGGTGTACATCGGCGGGCCGTCGCAGGCCTGCGTCGCCCCGGGCGCGGACTGGGTGGCCGACCGCGCCGCCGAGGGCTGGGCGTTCATGCCGATCTACGTCGGGCACCAGGCCGCGCGCGGCAACCTGCTGGTCGACGCCGACCCGGCCGTGGCCGGCCGGCAGGGCGCGGCCGCCGCCGACGACGCGGTCCGCAAGGCCGAGGGCCTGGGCTTCCGGCCCGGCGCGGTGCTCTACAACGACATGGAGAACTACGACCGCGACCGGTACCGCGACCGGGTGCTCGCCTACCTGGCGGGCTGGACCCGGCAGCTGCACGCCCGCGGCTACCGCTCCGGCGTGTACGCCGGCGCGGCCAGCGGCGTGCCCGACCTGTCCGCCCGCTGGGGCGACGCGGGCTACCCGGAGCCCGACGTGCTGTGGTCCGCCGCCTGGAACTCCCACCACGACGTCACCGACGCCGGCATGGGCCTGCCCGCCGGCGCCGGCCAGTGGACCGGCGGGCGGCGCGCCCACCAGTACGCGGGCGACGTCACCGAGACCTACGGCGGCTTCGCCCTGGCCGTCGACGCCGACTACCTGGACGTCACCTCGCCGGCCGGCGCCGGCCGGCAGCTGTTCCCCGGCCGCCGGCTCACCGCCGGACGGAGCATCAGCAGCGCCTCGGCGACGCTGACCGTGCAGGCCGACGGCGACCTGACCGTCCGGCCGCGCGGCGGCGGCCCGGCGCTGTGGTCCGCGGGCACCGGCGGCAACCCGGGCGCGTTCGCGGTGCAGCAGGACGACGGCAACCTGGTGGTCTACCGCGGCGACGGCGGCCCCGGCGCGGGCGGCGCGCTGTGGTCCACCGGCACCTGGCGCAGCCCGGGCGCGTACACGGAGCTCCGGGACGACGGCGACCTGGTGGTGTACGGGCGCGACGGCGGCGCCCTGTGGTTCGGCCGGCGTCCGGGCCTGAACCCGGCCCCGTACGCGCGAGGGCCGCACCCCGGAGTCCGGGGTGCGGCCCTGGCTGCTGACGGTCCGTCGGGCGCGGCCTAGAAGTCGTCGTCGAAGGAGACCGAGCCCTCGACGGCGACCTGGTACGCGGAGACCCGGCGCTCGAAGAAGTTGGTCAGCTCCTGGACGTTCTGCAGCTCCATGAACCCGAACGGGTTGGTCGAGCCGTAGCGGATCGGCAGGCCGAGCCGGGCCAAGCGCTGGTCGGCGACGGCCTCCAGGTACTGGCGCATCGAGGCGGTGTTCATGCCGGGCAGGCCGTCACCGCACAGGTCCTGGGCGAACTGGAGCTCGGCCTCGACGGCCTCCTCCAGCATCTCGGTGACCTGCTGGGCCATCTTGTCGTCGAAGAGGTCGGGCTCCTCCTCGCGGACGGTGTCGACCACGGAGAACGCGAAGTCCATGTGCATCGACTCGTCGCGGAACACCCAGTTGGTGCCGGTCGCCAGGCCGTGCAGCAGGCCGCGGCTGCGGAACCAGTACACGTAGGCGAACGCGCCGTAGAAGAACAGGCCCTCGACGCACGCCGCGAAGCAGATCAGGTTCAGCAGGAAGGCCCGCCGGTCCTCCTTGGTCTGCAGCGAGTCGATGTGGTCGACGGCGTTCATGTACTTGAAGCAGAACCGGGCCTTCTGCGCGATGGAGGGGATGTTCTCCACCGCGGCGAACGCCGCCGCCCGGTCGTCCGGGTCGGGCAGGTAGGTGTCCAGCAGCGTCAGGTAGAACTGGACGTGCACGGCCTCCTCGAACAGCTGCCGCGACAGGTAGAGCCGCGCCTCCGGCGAGTTGATGTGCTTGTAGAGGCTCAGCACCACGTTGTTCGCGACGATCGAGTCACCGGTGGCGAAGAACGCGACCAGCCGGCCGATCATGTGCCGCTCGCCCTCGGAGAGCTTGGCGAGGTCGGCGACGTCGGAGTGCAGGTCCACCTCCTCCACGGTCCAGGTGTTCTTGATCGCGTCCCGGTACCGGTCGTAGAACGACGGGTATCGCATCGGACGCAGCGTCAGCTCGAAGCCCGGGTCGAGCAGCATCTTCTTCTGGTCGTCGGAGCTCATCACTGGCACGCCTCGCAGGACTCGGGGTTCTCCAGGGAACAGGCGATGGCGTCCTGCTCGGCCTGGCTGAGGGTCGGGGTCTGCACCGGCACGGGGGCGGCGGTGCGGGCGGCGCCCGAGGCGGCCTGGGCGATCCGGGTCGCCGGACGGGACCGCAGGTAGTAGGTGGTCTTCAGACCGACCTTCCACGCGTACGCGTACATCGAGGACAGCTTGCCGATGGTCGGCGCCGCCATGAACAGGTTCAGCGACTGGCTCTGGTCGATGTACGGCTGCCGGGCGGCGGCCAGGTCGATCAGCGCGCGCTGCGGCAGCTCCCACGCCGTGCGGTACAGCGAACGGACGCTCTCCGGCAGCCACTTGAAGTCCTGCACGGAGCCGTTGGCGTCGCGCAGCGCGTCCCGGGTCTGCTGGTCCCAGACGCCGAGCTCCTTCAGCTCGCGCACCAGGTACGGGTTGACCTGGAGGAACTCGCCGGACAGGGTCTCGCGCTTGAACAGGTTGGACACCTGCGGCTCGATGCACTCGTAGACGCCGGCGATGGACGCGATGGTCGCGGTCGGGGCGATGGCGAGCAGCAGCGAGTTGCGCAGGCCGGTCTCGGCGATCCGGGCGCGCAGCGCCTCCCAGCGCCCGGTCCACTGCGGGGCGGCGCTGCCGAAGTGGTCGATGTGCAGCTGGCCGCGGGCGGCGCGGGTCTCGCCGTACGCCTCGTGGCGGCCGAACTGCTCCGCGAGGTCCGCGGAGCGCTCGTACGCGGTGAGCATGATGCGCTCGGCGATCAGCGTGGACAGCTTCTTCGCCTCGGCGGAGTCGAAGTCCAGCCGCAGCTTGAAGAAGACGTCCTGCAGGCCCATCACGCCGAGGCCGACCGGGCGCCAGCGGGAGTTGGACGCGCCGGCCTCGGTGGTCGGGTAGAAGTTGATGTCGATCACGCGGTCGAGGAAGGTCACCGCGGTGCGGACGGTGGCGTCCAGGCGGTCCCAGTCCATCGCGTTGACCAGGTCGTCCGCCGAGGCGCCCGGGGCGACGTGCGCGCCCAGGTTGACCGAGCCCAGGTTGCAGACCGCGGTCTCGGAGTCGTCGGTGACCTCCAGGATCTCGGTGCACAGGTTCGAGGAGTGCACCGTGCGGCCCGGCAGCGCGGTCTGGTTGGCGGCCCGGTTGGAGGCGTCCTTGAAGGTCATCCAGCCGTTGCCGGTCTGCGCCAGGGTGCGCATCATGCGGGCGTAGAGGGTCTGCGCGGGGATGGTGCGCACGGCCTTGCCGGCCAGCTCGGCCTTGCGGTAGGCCTCGTCGAACTCGGCGCCCCACAGGTCGACCAGCTCGGGCACGTCCGCCGGGGAGAACAGCGACCAGTCCTGGTCGGCGTTCACCCGACGCATGAACTCGTCCGGGATCCAGTGCGCCAGGTTCAGGTTGTGGGTGCGGCGGGCCTCTTCGCCGGTGTTGTCGCGGAGCTCCAGGAACTCCTCGATGTCGGCGTGCCAGGTCTCCAGGTACACGCAGGCCGCGCCCTTGCGCCGTCCGCCCTGGTTGACCGCCGCCACGGAGGAGTCCAGGGTGCGCAGGAACGGGACGATGCCGTTCGACTTGCCGTTGGTGCCGCGGATCAGCGAGCCGCGGGAGCGGATCCGGGAGTAGGACAGGCCGATGCCGCCGGCGTGCTTGGACAGCCGGGCGATCTGCGCGTAGCGGTTGTAGATCGAGTCCAGGTTGTCCAGCGGCGAGTCCAGCAGGTAGCAGGAGGACATCTGCGGGTGCCGGGTGCCGGAGTTGAACAGCGTCGGGGAGCTGGTCAGGTACTCCAGGCGGCTCATCAGCCGGTACAGCTCGGCGACCTCGCGCACCGACTGCTCGGTGCGGCCGACCGCCAGGCCCGCGGCGACGCGCAGCAGGAAGTGCTGCGGGGTCTCCACGACCTTGCGGGTGATCGGGTGCCGCAGCAGGTACCGGGACTGCACGGTGCGCAGGCCGAAGTACTCGAAGCGGTCGTCGCCGGAGGCGTCGATCAGCGAGTCGAAGAGGGCGGCGTGGGAGGCGACCAGCTCGGCGGTCGCGTCGCCGATCAGGCCCTCGGCGTGGCCGACGGCGATCGAGGCGGAGAACGAGGTGACGCCCTGGGTGGCGGCCTCGTCGGCGATCTCCATCGCCAGCAGGCGGGCGGCCAGCTTCGAGTACTGCGGGTCCTCGGCGATCATCGACGCGGCGGCCTCCACGGCCAGCCCGCGCAGCTCGGCGAAGTCCGAGCCGGCGTGGCGGCCGCGCAGCGCGGCGGCGGCGACGTGGCCGGGGTCCACCTGGGGGAGGTCGGTGCTGCGGTCGGTGAGCAGCCGAAGCAGCGCCGCACCGGGGTCGGTGAAGGCGTCGGCGGATCCCTGGGACGGCAGGGTGACTGAGGCGGCGACGGTCAAGGCGCACTCTCTCCTGTGGCGGCGGCGGACGTGGCTCGGGGTGTCCGGTGGCGCGCGTGCGGCAGGGGAGGACGGCACGCCGAAACGCTCGATCGGCGCGCGAAAGACCCACCCCCGGCCCGCCCGCGAGGCCGGACGGCAAAGCTGTGCTGCATGGCGTCTGCGGGGATGCCGTGTCGCACACCGTCGGCAGGTCCTCGGACTGCGCGGGCGTCGCTACAGCCCGCTCACCGTTGCGGGGCAGTCCCGGACTCGCACCGGGTTCCCCTGCTCGACAGCGAGGTCGAGCATACATGTTGTGGCGGCTGGAGCTTGCGGCCCCAGATGTAGTAGCGCGTGTCGTGTCGGCGGTGCCGCGCGTAGACAACGGAAACCGTGCCGGAACCGCCTCAGAACCGCATCGAGTAGACCATCAGGTCCACCCCGGGAGCCGCCGTCCAGTCCCGTCCCGGGGTGCGGAGGAAGCCGAGAGCATCGTAGATCCGGTGCGCCGCGGTCATCGTCGGCCGGGTGGAGAACGCCATTCCGGCCAGTCCGAGTTCCCGGCTCCGGGCGATCGCCGCGGACACCAGCGCCCGGCCGACGCCGCGGCCGCGGGCCGCCGCGCCGACCGCCAGCATCCGGATCTCGCCCTCGTGCGGCAGCGCGACGTCCGCCCACGGGGTGCCGCCGACCGCGAAGGTCACGCAGCCGAGCACCGGCCCGTCGGCGCCGCCGACGGCGACCAGCAGCTCGGCCTCCCGGTTGCGCCGGGCGGTGTCCCGAAGGAGGTCGACGTAGCCGGAGTCGGGACGGGTGTGGCCGTCGCCGACGAAGGCTTCGACGGAGACCTCCCCGGCTCCGGCGAGGTCGCGGTCGAGGGCGCGGCGGACGAGCGGGCGGAGGTCGGTCGGGGAGGGCATTCGGCCAGTGTGCCGGACCGGCGGCGGCGCGGGTCGGCCAGGTCGGGGTCGAAGGGGTAGCCGGTCGGCCGGTGCCGGTCGTCGCGGCCGTGCCGGCCGTTGCGGTCCAGGTCGCGGCCGACCAGGACGCCGAGGAGTCCGAAGCTGCCGATGAGGCCCAGCAGGGCGAGCGCGGTGGTCATGGCTCCACTGTCCGCGCCGCGGCAGCCCGGCACGAGTGGCAGGAACGCAGCATTGCCACGAAATCCTGCCACTGCCATGCTGGGCGGATGCTGAAGAACGTCGCGGTGATCGTGCTGGAGGAGATCCACCCCTTCGAGCTGGGTGTGGCCTGCGAGGTGTTCGGCCTGGACCGCAGCGAGGCGGGCCTGCCGGTCTACGAGTTCGGCCTGGTCGGCGACCGGCCCGGACCGATGCGCACCCACGCCGGCTTCGACGTCCACGTGCCGTACGGCCCCGAGCGGCTCGCCGACGCCGACCTGGTGATCGCCACCGCCACCGGCATCCGCGACGAGTACCCCGCCGCGCTGTGCGAGGCCCTGCGGGCCGCCCACGACCGCGGCGCCCACCTGCTGTCGATCTGCTCCGGCAGCTTCCTGCTCGGCGCCGCCGGCCTGCTCGACGGCCGCCGCAGCACCACCCACTGGCAGTACGCCGACCTGATGGCCGAGCGCTTCCCGCTGACCACCGTCGAACCCGACGTGCTGTACGTGGACGACGAGCCGGTGATCACCTCGGCCGGCACCGCCGCCGGCATCGACGCCTGCCTGCACCTGGTGCGCAAGGTGCAGGGCGCCGAGGTGGCCCGGGCGATCGCTCGCCGGATGGTGGTCGCCCCGCACCGCGACGGCGGGCAGGCCCAGTTCGTCAACCGCCCGCTGCCCGAGGGCGACGGCGACTCGCTGGCCGGGGTGCTGGAGTGGATGCGGCACCACCTCGACCGGGAGACCAGCGTGGACGACCTCGCCCGGCTCGCCCACATGTCCCCGCGCACTTTCGCCCGCCGCTTCCAGCAGGAGACCGGCACCACCCCGCACCGCTGGCTGACCGGCCAGCGGGTGCTGTTCGCGCAGCGCCTGCTGGAGTCCACCGACGAGACCGTGGACGCGGTCGCCGCCCGCTGCGGCTTCGGGAACGCCGCCACCCTGCGGCACCACTTCGGCCGCCGCCTCGGCACCACCCCGCAGGCCTACCGGCGGGCCTTCGGCGGCCCCGCCCGGACCGCCGACCGGCAGCCCGCCTGACGGCTCAGGACAGGTGCCCGGTCTGGTTCCAGGACGACGGCCGCAGCCGCCCCTCGCGGGCCCGCCACACGCTGGTCGAGCAGTTGGCCACCGGCGGCAGCGCCAGCAGCTCGTCCTCGCCCAGCCGGTCCAGCACGTGGCGCAGCATCAGCACCGTGCAGTCGTGGGCGACCACCAGCACCGGCCGGCCGGCCTCCTCGTCGTTCAGGTCGCGCAGCAGGCCGCGCACCCGCAGCGCCACGTCCAGCCAGGACTCGCCGCCGGGCGGCCGGTAGTACAGCTCGCCCATCCGCCGGCGGCGCTCCGCCTCGGCGGGGTGGTCGCGCTCGATGGCGGCCTTGGTCAGCATCTCCAGCACGCCCAGCTCGCGGTCGCGCAGCCGCTCGTCGTAGCGGACCGCCGGGCCCACCGGGACGGCGCCCGCCCCGGCCGCCTCGGCGAGGGCGATTCTCGCGGTCTCCGCGGTGCGCACGTACGGGGAGCACCACACCGAGCGGGGCCGGTCGGCGGGCGGCAGGGCGGCCCACCAGCGGCCCAGGTCGCGGGCCTGGGCCTGGCCGCGCAGGGACAGCGGGATGTCGGCGTCCCGGCAGGTGATCGGCACGGACAGCGCCCCGGTGGCGTCGGCGTGCCGGAACTCCACGTTGGCGGTGGACTCGCCGTGCCGGGTGGCGATCAGCACCGACGGCAGCCGCCGCCCGCCGTCGGCCTGCGTGCGGTGCCCGTTGCGTACCGTGGTGAGGTCGGTCATTGGCGGTGGCTCCCCGTTGTCGGTGCTGCGCGTGGTGGTGTCCGTCTCTCCCGGTCTCTCCCGAAAAGGGCTGTCATAACAGATGACCGCGCCGTCACCCCAGTGTCGATCGAGGCAACGGCGCGACCCAAGGGCGCATGCGGGGGCGGGTTGCGCCCCCGCACGCGTCAGTGCGCCATGGTGGGCTGCGGAGCCTGCTTCACGGCCTCGTCGCCGGCCTCCGCGGAGTAGTCGGCCCGCGAGGTCTCGTCGGTCCCCTCCGGGGCCTTCAGGGCCCGCAGGACCAGCGTCAGCACCACCGCGACGAGCACGTTCAGCACGAACCCGGTCAGGCCGATGTAGCCGATCTCCCCGATCACCGGGATCTTCGCCGCCGACCCGCCGAAGTGCTTGGTCGCCGGCGAGGCCACCCCGTACGCCCGCCAGGTGCCGTAGACCATGCCGACCGCCCAGCCGGCCAGCAGCGCCCAGCGGTGGAACCACCGGGTGAACAGGCCCGCCACCAGCGCCACCGCGGTCTGCAGGATCCACACGCCGCCCAGCAGCTGCATGTTGATCGCCGCCTGCTTGTCCATCACCAGCACGAACGCCAGCGCGCCGACCTTCACCAGCAGCGAGGCGATCTTCGCCACGCGGGTCTCGTCGGCCGGCGTCGCGTCCGGCTTCAGGAACTCCTTGTAGACGTTGCGGGTGAACAGGTTCGCCGCCGCGATCGACATGATCGCCGCCGGCACCAGCGCGCCCACCCCGATCGCCGCGAACGCCACGCCGGTGAACCAGCTGGGGAACATGTCCGCGAACAGCCGCGGCACCGCCAACTGGGCGTTGAAGTTCGTCTCGCCCCGGCTCACCCCGGCGGCGATCGCCATGAAGCCCAGCAGCGCCAGCAGGCCCAGCATCAGCGAGTACGTCGGCAGGATCGCCATGTTGCGGCGCACCGTGTTCCGGGACTTCGCCGCCAGGACGCCCGTCACCGAGTGCGGGTACATGAACAGCGCCAGCGCCGACCCGAACGCCAGCGTCGCGTACGACCACTGCCCGGCCGGGCCGGTGATCAGCGACCCCGGCGACTTGTGGGTCACCGGGTCCGGCGTGAACTTGTGCGCCGCCGCGTCGAAGATGTGCCCGTAGCCGCCCAGCCGGATCGGGATGTAGATCACCGCGACCAGGATCACGATGTACACCAGCGCGTCCTTGACGAAGGCGATCAGCGCCGGCGCCCGCAGCCCCGACGAGTACGTGTACGCCGCCAGCACGCCGAACGCCACGAACAGCGGCAGGTCCTGCAGGAACCAGTTCCCGGTGCCGCCCACGCCCAGCACGTCCAGCACCGCCTGGATGCCCACCAGCTGCAGCGCCACGTACGGCATGGTGGCCAGGATGCCGGTCAGCGCCACCGCCACCGACAGCCCGCGCGACCCGTACCGGCCGCGCACGAAGTCCGCCGGCGTCACGTAGCCGTGCACCCGCGACACCGACCACAGCCGCGGCAGGAACAGGAACACCAGCGGGTACGCGATGATCGTGTACGGCACCGCGAAGAAGCCCGCCGCACCCGTCCCGTAGACCGCGGCCGGCACGGCGATGAACGTGTACGCGGTGTACAGGTCGCCGCCCAGCAGGAACCAGGTGATCCAGGTGCCGAAGCTGCGGCCGCCCAGACCCCACTCGTGCAGGTGCTGCGCGTCGTCCGCGCGGCGCCAGCGCGAGGCCAGGAAGCCCATCACGGTGACCAGGGCGAAGAACAGCAGGAAGACCGTCATCGCGGTCCAGTCCACGTGCTTCACGACTGCTCACCCCCGTCCGGCTGCGCCGGGAGGGCCACCGGGCCGGCCGCGGCCGCGGCGGCGGCCTTGCGGGCCGCCTCGTCACGGCGCAGCAGCAGGTACGCGGAGGTGGTGAACACCGCCGACAGCGGCACCCACAGCAGCTGGTACCAGTAGAAGAACGGCATGCCGCCGAGCCTCGGCTCGGTCTTGGCGTACGACGGAACCCACAGCACCACCACGATCGGCACCAGCAGGCACAGGCCTGCCAGCACCCGGGCGGGGGAGACCGCGGGCAGTGCGCCCGCGGATGGCGATTGAGACGACACGAGCGGCTCCCGGATGACGAGGAGTCACCTCACTGGCACCGCACCGCACATCGCCGTTCCGCCGCGCTGTACGTCCGCCGAGCAGCACCTTCGGTGATCGAAAGGTCTCCGCGAGAGTAGGGCAGGGGAGTGAGGTGTGTCACTACCCTGTCAACCACGCGTCATTCGGGCCGCCGGAGCCGGGTGGTGAACTTGTACCGGTCCCCGCGGTAGATCGAGCGCACCCACTCCACCGGCGCGCCGTCCGCGTCGAACGAGTGCCGGGACAGCTGCAGCATCGGCAGGCCCAGGTCGGAGCCGAGCAGGCCCGCCTCGCGCGGGTTGGCCAGGGTGGTCTCGATGGTTTCCTCGGCCTCCGCGACCGTCACCCCGTAGACCTCGCGCAGCGCCGTGTACAGCGAGTTGTGCTTGGCGAGGTTGCGCCGGAGCGCGGGGAAGCGCTTGGCCGACAGGTGCGCCACCTCGATCGCCATCGGGTCGCCGTTCGCGAGCCGGAGGCGCTCGATCCGCAGCACGCGCCCGCCGGGCTTGATGTCCAGCAGCGGGGCGAGCCGCTCGTCCGCGGAGATGTACGCGACCTCGACCAGGCGGGAGGTCGGCTCCATGCCCTGGGCGCGCATGTCCTCGGTGTACGAGGTCAGTTGCAGCGCCTGGGCGACCTTCGGCTTGGCGACGAAGGTGCCCTTGCCCTGGATGCGCTCCAGCCGGCCCTCGACCACCAGCTCCTGCAGCGCCTGCCGGACCGTGGTGCGCGAGGTGTCGAACTGGGCGGCCAGCGCCCGCTCCGGCGGCACCGGCGTGCCGGCCGGCTGGGTCTCGGTCAGCTGCAGCAGGTGCCGCTTCAGGCCGTAGTACTTCGGCACCCGGGCCGTGGCGGTGGCAGGGCCGGTCTGGGTCGGCACCGCGGGGCCCTCGGCGAGCGCCGCCGCATCCCTGTCGCCACTCATGGCAGCTCTCACTCCTCGTTGGAGGCGGTCCTTAACGGACCCCTAAGTCCTATGTAACAGCACATGTTTGCACGCACGGGGAAGCAAGCGGGAGCGCCCGCGGGCAAACCGGTACGCGACGGGCCCGGAACGGAGCGCCTGGCGCCCGCCCCGGGCCCGTACCCGAGTGTCTCAGCCGGCCGTGGCCGCGGTCACCGCGAGCCCGGCCAGCGCCTCCGCTGCGGCGATCGCGCAGACCCGCGAACCGCCGTACGTGGCAAGGGTGGTGACGCCCAGCGGGGCGAACAGCTCGGCCACCCCGTGGGCGGTGCCGATCTCCACCACGACGGCGTCCGGCCGCTGCTCGACCAGGGCGAGCGCGGCCCGCCGCATCCAGGAGTGCCGGTGCACGTCGCGCACCACCAGCACCAGCGGACGGCCCACCGCGGCGCCGAGCAGCGGCGCGGTGTCGACCACGGCGTCCTCGGCGGCGACCGCGACGTGCAGCAGGCCGGAGCCCTCGGTCACGGTGGCCGGCGGGGAGACCCGGCTGGAGGTGGTGCCGGGGACCAGCTCGGCCAGCGGGCCGGCCACGCCCCACGGCGTGTCGTCGCCGGCCGCGATGTTCGCACCGGGGGAGAACTCGACCACGTGCGGGACCCCGCCCAGCGGGCGCAGGCCGCCGGTGATCCGCAGCGCCCGGCGGGCGGCCGCCAGGCCGACGCCGACCTCGCCCTGCTGCCCGACCAGCGAGGCCCGCAGGCCGGCGGACCAGCGGGCCACGGCCCGGTTGCGCTCGGCGGCCTCGTGCAGCCGCTCGGCCGACAGCCGGCCCTCGCGGACCGCCCAGACCAGCGCGTCGCGCAGGTACACGAAGGCGTCCTCGTCCTGCAGGCCGCCGCCGACGCAGATGGTGTCGGCGCCCGCCGCGACGGCCCGCACCGAGCCGGCCGCGACGCCGTGGGTGCCGGAGATGGCGCCCATCTCGATGCCGTCGGTGACGATCAGCCCGTCGAAGCCGAGTTCCTCGCGGAGCAGCCCGGTGAGGATGCGCTGCGACATGGTGGCGGGCAGCTGGGCGTCGTACGCGTCGAACAGGATGTGCGCGGTCATGATGCTCTTCACGCCGGCCGCGATGGCCGCCTTGAAGGGCAGCAGGTGCTGGCCGAACTGGTCGGCGGCCAGGTCGATCCGGGGCAGCCCGAGGTGCGAGTCGCCGGCCGTGTCGCCGTGGCCGGGGAAGTGCTTGGCGCAGGCCGCGACGCCGGCCGACTGCAGGCCGCGGACGTACGCGGCGGTGTGCCGGGCCGCCAGTTCGCCGTCGCCGCCGAAGGACCGGACGCCGATCACCGGGTTGTCCGGGTTGGAGTTGACGTCCGCGTCGGGCGCGTAGTCGAGGTTCACGCCGACGGCGGCCAGGTCGAACCCGATGGAGCGGGCGACCCGCTCGGTGAGGTCGGTGTCGTCGACCTCGCCGAGCGCCAGGTTGCCGGGGTAGGAGGACCCGCTGGTCACTTCGAGGCGGGTGACGTCGCCGCCCTCCTCGTCCGTGGCGATCAGCAGGTCGCCGTTGAGCGCGTACATCTCCGCGGTCAGCGCGGCGACCTGCTGCGGGGTGCGGATGTTGCGGCCGAACAGGGCGACGCCGCCGAGTTCGCCGTCGCCCAGTCTGCGGCGCAGCCACTCGGGTGCGGTCAGACCGGCGAAGCCGGGCTGCAGGACCGCTCCGGCGTCGCTCAGGAGTGAGGCGCTTTCCGTACCGGGCATCGCCATGGTTCCTTCCCTGGGGGTGGAGGTGCTTCAGGTGCGATTGGGGTGTGGGAGGGGACTCAGCCCTTGACCGCACCGGCGGTGAGACCCGCCGACACCTTCTTCTGGAAGAACACGAACAGGATGATCACGGGCAGCGAGACCAGCAGGCCGCCGGCCATCTGCGCGCCGTAGTCCGCACCCCGGGTGGGGGTGGTGGAGTAGAACGTCAGCCAGATCATCGAGGTCTTCTGGCCGCTGGTGGACATCAGCGTGTTGGCGACGATGAACTCGTTCCACGCCTGGATCCAGCTGTAGACGCCGGTGGTGATCAGGCCGGGCAGGGTGAGCGGCAGGATGACGCGGAAGAACGCGCCCCACTGGGTGCAGCCGTCGACCATGGCGGCCTCGTCCAGCTCGGCCGGGATGTTCACGATGAACGAGCGGAGCGTCCAGATCACGTACGGGACGGTGAAGACCAGGTACGCGAGGACCACGCCGAAGATCGTGCCGGTCATGCCGGCGCCGTTCATCACCACGAACAGCGGGATGATGATCGCCAGCAGCGGCACCATCTGGACCACCAGCATGGTGACGATGAAGAAGTTGCGGCCGCGGAACTTGAACCGGGCCACCGCGACGGCGGCGAGGAAGCCGACCACCAGGCCGAGGACCACGGAGCCCAGGGTCAGGTAGAGGGTGTTCCACAGCGACGGCAGGAACAGCGAGTCGTCGAAGATCGTCTTGTAGCTCTCGAACGAGAAGGACGAGGGCCAGAAGGTCGGGTCCTGGGAGATCAGGTCCTTGTTCGTCTTGAACGTGGTGATGATCATCCAGTAGATCGGGAACGCCATGACCACGGCGATGCCGATGCCGACGACGTTCCAGAACCAGGTCATCACCGGGTTGCGGCCGGTCTCCCGGGCCTTCTTGACCTTCTTCGGAGCGCTCGGGATCACGACCGGCGCGGCCTGCTGGGTGCTGGTGGTCATCGCTCGTTGGCTCCGATCTTGAGCATCTGGCGGATGTAGTACACGAGCACCGCCAGCATCAGAAGGATCATGGCGATCGAGATCACCGCGCTGTCGCTGTACTTGGAGGCGACCACGCCCTTCTCGTACAGGTAGACGCCGATCGTCCAGTAGTCCGGCTCGGGCGAGGTGTTGCGCAGGGTGAAGATCTGCGTGAAGACCTGGAAGTCCCAGATGAAGCTGAGCGCGGCGGAGATCATCAGGAACGGCCGGATGACCGGGATGGTGACGTGCCGGAAGGTCTGGAAGGCGTTGGCGCCGTCCAGCTTGGCGGCCTCGGTCAGCTCCTTCGGGACCTGGGTGAGCGCGGCGTACAGGCCCAGCACCAGGAAGGGCAGCGCGCCCCAGATGATGACCGCGGCGCCGACCACGTACAGGCCGACGGTCGGGTCGGCGAACCAGTCGTAGTGCTTCCACGACTCGTCGCCGGTGACCAGGTAGGCGAGGTAGTCGACCACGCCGCCGTTGGAGGTGAACAGCCAGCGGAACACCTGGCCGTTGACCAGCGCGGGGATCGCCCAGACGAACATCAGGACGGTGATGATCGTGACCCGGACCCAGTTGGAGACCCGGTTGAGGAGCAGGGCGATCAGCATGCCCAGCACCATCGAGAGGATGACCAGCTCCGCGGTGAAGTAGACCGAGCGGAGCACGACCTCCCAGAACTGGCTGTCGCCGAGGATCTTGGTGTAGCCGTCCAGCCCGATGTACTTCGAGAGCCCCGGGTTCGCCAGGTACGCGTACCGGTTGACGTTCTTGAACGACAGATTGATCAGGCTGAAGAGCGGATACGCCAGAACGCCCACCAGTACGACGACGGCGGGCACGAGGAGGGCGTAGGGGATGTACTGGCCGGCCGCGAAGAACCCGCGGCGCTGCGGCTTCTCCACCGGGGCAGGCCCCGACTTTTCGGACCGGGTCACGGTCTCGTTGGTGGTCACACTCATCAGGGTCCTTCCCGGGCCCGCGGTTCTGGTCGGTCCTGGCGCGCGGGTGGGCAGTCCGCGCGATCGCGGACTGCCCACCCCTTCTCACGGCGCTCAGTGCGGTGGTCCGCCCGGGAGCGGACTCCCGGGCCGACCGCGGATCAGCTGGGTCAGCCGTTCAGGTCCTTGACGATGGTGTCCTGGGCCTTCTTGAGCTCGGCGGCCGGGTCGCCGCCGGCGGCGATCGCACCGAAGGCGTTCTTCAGCGCGGTCTCGTCGGCGCCGGACCACAGCGGCGAGTTCGGGATGAACCAGGTCGCGCCCTCGGCCGCGTCACCCGTCGCCTTGTTCGCCGGGTCGGCCTGCTTGTAGGCGGCGACCAGGTTCTTGGCGTTCGGGATGGCGTGCTTGGCGAGCGCGGTCTGCTGCTTGGTGTTGGTGTAGATCTGCAGGAAGGTCGCGCCCAGGCCCGGGTTGGCGGACTTGGACGGGACGGCCAGGTCGGAGCCGCCGAGGAAGGCCGGGGTGGTGGAGCCGGCCGCGGTGCCCGGGAGGGCGATGGTGGCGAGCTTGTCCTTCAGCGCCGGGTCGCCGGTCTTCGGGTCGGCGACGGCGGAGACCTCCCAGCCGTTGCCGATGATGGCGGCGATGTTGCCCTTGGCCATCAGCGCGTCCTGGGTGGCCTCGTCAGTGGTGGTGCCGCCGACCGAGAACTCCTTCTGCAGGTCGTTCCAGGTCTTGACGCCCTCGACGAACTTCGGGTCGGTCAGGTTGCCGGTCCACTTCTCGCCGTCCTTCTTGGCGATGACGCCCTTGACGCCGAACGGGCCCGCGCCGAAGGAGACGGCGGAGTACCAGTTCTGGCCCGGCATGTACAGCGCGGAGAAGCCCGGGACGGCGGCGTTGGCGGCCTTGACCTTGGTCAGGGCGGCCTTCAGCTCGTCGACGGTGGTCGGGGCCTGGGTGACACCGGCGGCGTCGAACAGGTCCTTGCGGTAGATCAGGACGCGGGCGCCGGCGTAGTACGGGACGGCGTAGGTCTTGGAGCCGTCGGCCGACTGGCCGGAGGCGGCCAGCGAGTCCAGCCACTTGTCCGAGTTGTCGAACTGGCTCTTGACCGAGGTCAGGTCGACGAAGGAGCCGGCCTCGATGTACTTGGCGGCCTGGGTGTTACCGAGCTCCAGCGCGTCCGGGCCGTTGCCGGAGAGCAGGGCGGTGTCGAGCTTGGTGGTGTAGTTGGTCCAGGTCTGCCACTGGATGTCGACCTCGGCGCCGGTCTGCTCGGTGAACTCCTTCTTCGCCGCCTCGACGACCTCGGGCCAGCCCTTCTGGGCGTCGTCCATCAGCCAGACGGTGATCTTCTTGCCCTTGCCGTCCTTGCTCAGGGTGGCCTTGTCACCGCCGGAGCCGGACGAAGACGAGGAGCAAGCCGAGGCGACGAGCACGGTGGCAATGGCGGCCACGGCTGCGATCTTGCGGTTCAAACCATCCTCCAGAGGGATGAGCAAGGT
This sequence comes from Kitasatospora sp. NPDC059646, assembly GCF_042734615.1. Classification (NCBI taxonomy): domain Bacteria; kingdom Bacillati; phylum Actinomycetota; class Actinomycetes; order Kitasatosporales; family Streptomycetaceae; genus Kitasatospora; species Kitasatospora sp. NPDC059646. The sequence continues at coordinate 18,458 of NZ_JBHWDS010000047.1, read as the reverse complement.
AGGGCACCGGGCTGCCGGGCCACTGGCCCTGAAGCTGCGTCGTGCCGTAGGGGGAACGTCACCGGGTGACACGGACACGAACTGCCGGGGCAGGCGGGCCGATCCGTGAGGTGGAGTAGACCATTGGTTTAGACCAACGCCTGGAGATTGGCATGGACCAATGACGAGCGTCAAGGGATCGAAGAGCGTCTGCACAAGCCGTTATCAACGCTTGACTCGGCCGTGTTGGACTGGACCAAGTCGGGGGCGGATCCCGATATGACGGGACGAATCGACCACCTGCGAGCCCTCGGCGGCGGTAGCTCAACGTGGCCTGAAGCGAACCTTAAGTGAGCCCTAAGGAGCGGCCCGCGGCGGTATTGACGTGACCGGGGCGGAACCGGCAACGGATCGGCAACAAGCGGGAGTTGTAATCATCACGCGCGTTGACGCTGCAAATGGTCTAGGCCAGGATCCGGAAAAGCTGGTCTGTACCACCGCGCAGACCTCCCCGCACCTAATTCGGAGGATTGCGTGAAGCGTCAGGTTCTGGCCGCGATCAGCACCGCCGCTCTGCTGGCCGCCGTCGCCGGCTGTTCGTCCGACGGGAAGTCGGCCGCGCCCTCGGCCACCGCCGACCCGAAGAACGCCACCGGGACCGTCACGGTGTGGCTCATGGACGACGCGCAGAAGAGCTGGCCCGAGCTGGTCCAGCAGGTCAACGACCAGTTCGCCGCCAAGTACCCCAAGGTGGAGCTCAAGCTCAGCTACCACACCTGGGCGAACAAGATCGCCGAGCTGGACGCCGCCATCAAGGCCAACCAGGCGCCCGACGTGGTCGAGCTCGGCAACACCGAGACCATGAAGTACATGGTGAACGGCTCGCTGCTGGGCCTCGACCGCACCGGATTCGACAACTCCGACAACTGGATCAAGGGTCTCGCCGACACCTGCACGTACAACCAGAAGCTTTACTGCGTCCCCTATTACGCGGGCGCCCGGGTCGGCGTCTACAACGCGAAGATGTTCCAGGACGCCACCGGTTCCGCGGACCTTCCGCAGACCGAGGACGAACTCACCGCCGCCCTCGACAAGGTGGCCCAGCGGAACAAGGGCGTCCCCGGATTCTCCGCGCTCTACCTGCCCGGCCCCTACTGGTACGCCGCGATGTCCTACGTCACCGCGTACGGCGGCTCGATCGCCAAGTTCGACTCCAGCGGCCTCTGGCACGGCACCCTGCACGACCCCAAGTCGCAGCAGGGCCTGCAGCACTTCGTCAACCTGGTCCGGACGTACAACAAGAGCGGCGACCTCAAGGTCAACGAGGCCAAGCAGGCCGGGGTGCTCGGCCACGAGAAGGCCGGCCTGATCTACGCCAACGGCTGGGAGCTGGGCGACGCGATCGCCCCGATCACCGGCACCCCGGCGCTCAAGGACGCGCTGAAGATCGTCACGATGCCCGGCCCGAACGGCAAGCCGCTGCCCTCCTTCATCGGCGGCTCCGACCTCGCCGTCACCGCGAAGACGCAGAACGCCGCGATCGCCACCGACTGGGTGCGGATGTTCACCAGCACCAAGTCCGAGCAGGTGCTCGCCGACAAGGACACCCTGCCCAACAACCTGACCCAGCTGGCGCCCCTGAAGAACAAGCCCGCCACCGCCGCGGCCGCCAACGCCGTCCAGGACGCCTGGTTCACCCCCGCCGCCCCCGGCTGGGGAGCGGTCGAGAAGCAGAACGTCCTGGTGAACATGCTGGACTCGATCTTCAGGGGCAAGAGCGTCGACGACGCCACCAAGGACGCCGACGCCCAGATCGACCAGCTGATCAACAACCCGTCCTGACCCCCGGCCGATCCCGCGGACCGGGCCCGACGCACCGTCACGACGTGTGCTGCGGGGCCCGGTCCACGTAGGATCGGCACAGAACAGTTCCACGCAGCGAGGGTGCGGACTCGCCGCCGTTCAGAGGTCCCCGTCGGGCGTCCCGCCCCACGGGGTAGAACCATCTCTCCACGGAGGCACACCCCGATGTCCGACCCGCAGACTGTTTCCGTTCCCGGCAGGATCATGTCGGCGGAGATGGCCGAGCAGCCGGCCGTCCTGCAGCGCATCCTCGACGAGGGTGCGCCGGCGATCCGAGAGATCGCCAAGCAGATCGCCGCCCGCAACCCGCGGTTCGTCCTGCTCACCGCCCGCGGCACCTCCGACAACGCCGCGCTGTACGCCAAGTACCTGATCGAGGTGCTGCTCGGCAAGCCCGCCGGCCTCACCTCGATGTCCACCACCACCGCGTACGGCGCCAAGCCGGACCTCACCGACTGCCTGGTCATCACCGTCAGCCAGTCCGGCGGCTCGCCGGACCTGGTCGCCTCCACCAAGGCGGCCCGCGAGGCCGGCGCGATCACCCTGGCGGTCACCAACAACGCCGGCTCGCCGCTGGCCGAGGTCTCCGAGTTCCACATCGACGTGCTGGCCGGGCCGGAGAAGGCGCTGCCCGCCACCAAGACCTACACCGCCGAACTGCTGGCGCTGTACCTCTTCGTCGAGGGCCTGCGCGGGGGCGACGGCGCCGCCGCCAAGGTGCTGCCGGAGCTGGCCGCCGGGATCCTGGCCCGCCAGGCCGAGGTCAAGTCGCTCGCCGAGCGGTACCGGTTCGCCCAGCGGCTGGTCATCACCTCGCGCGGCTACGGCTACCCGACGGCCCGCGAGGCCGCGCTGAAGCTGATGGAGACCACGTACATCCCGGCCTCCCCGTTCTCCGGCGCGGACCTGCTGCACGGGCCGCTGGCCATGGTCGACAACGTCTCGCCGGTCATCGCGATCGTCCCCGACGGCAAGGGCGGCGAGGCGCTCCAGCCCGTCCTGGACCGCCTGCGCGGCCGCGGTGCGGACCTCGTCGTGGTCGGCCAGCAGGACCAGGTCGACGCCGCGAGCGCGGGCTTCGCCCTGCCGGCCGGCGTGCCCGAGGAGGTCCAGCCGATCCTGGAGATCCTGCCGCTGCAGCTCCTCGCGTACGAGGTCACCATCGCCCGCGGGCAGGACCCGGACGCGCCGCGGGCCCTGGCGAAGGTCACCGAGACGCACTGAGACCCGCTGCGCGAAGGCCGCCCCCACCGGAAGTCGGTGGGGGCGGCCTTTTTACGCGCGGGCGGGAGAGCCGGGGCGGGGGGAACCGCGAGACGGGCGCGAAGCACGCCGTGTGCGCGCCCCGCCTTCGCGCTCCCGTCCGGAAAACACTACGGGCCACGGCGCCGACACAGGACCCTCAACCTGTGCGGCACCGCAGCCCGGAGCTGTATGCCGGAGGCGGGGACCGTCCGAGAGTTGTGCGGGACCCTCGGAACGACGCCTCCGACCGAGGAGGGGCCTCGCGCGGTCAGGGCAGTTGCGCGGGGGGCCTCTCCTTGGTGCACCTTCATTGTGGACTAGACCAATCTGGGTTGTCCAGAGGCCCGTGGCGATTGGTCTGGACAACGTGGCCCCGAGCGGTCGGCGATACGCTCACGGTGTGCCCTCGCTGAACGAACTCGTCCGCCGCCACACCACCCTCACCGGTGCCGACGTGGAGTGGCTGCATCTGCTGGTCTCGGAGTGGCAGCTGCTCTCCGACCTGTCCTTCGCCGACCTGGTGCTGTGGATCCCCACCTGGGACGGCATCCGGTACGTCTCGGTGGCCCAGATGCGGCCGAACACCGGCCCCACCTCGTACCAGGACGACATGGTCGGCCACCTGGTGCCGCGCGGCCGCCGGCCGCTGCTGGACGCCGCGTACGACGAGGGGCGGATCGTCCGGGAGGGCGACCCGGAGTGGCGGGAGGAGGTGCCGGTGCGGGTGGAGTCCATCCCGGTGCGACGGGACGGCAAGGTGCTCGGCGTGATCGCCCGGAACACCAACCTGCTGACGGTGCGCACCCCGAGCCGGCTGGAGCTGACCTACCTGCAGAGCGCCTCGGACCTGGCGCAGATGATCGCCGCCGGCACGTTCCCGTTCCCGGGCGCCGAGCAGGCGGACATGGACGCCGCGCCGCGGGTCGGCGACGGCCTGATCCGGCTGGACGCGGAGGGCGTGGTGACGTACGCCAGCCCGAACGCGCTGTCGGCGTACCACCGGCTGGGCCTGACCACGGACCTGGTGGGCAGTCACCTCGGCCAGGCCACCGCCGAACTGGTGCCGCCCAGCCGCGGCGCGGTGCACGAGGCGATGGTGAAGATGGCCAGCGGCTGGGCGCCCCGGCAGACCGAGGTGGAGGCGCAGGGCGGCGTGGTGACGCTGCGGACCATCCCGCTGAAGCCCAAGGGGACGCCCACCGGCTCCCTGGTGCTCTGCCGGGACGTCACCGAACTGCGCCGGCGGGACCGCGAACTGATGACCAAGGACGCCACCATCCGGGAGATCCACCACCGGGTGAAGAACAACCTGCAGACGGTCGCGGCGCTGCTGCGGCTGCAGTCCCGCCGGATGGAGTCCGACGCCGGCCGGGCCGCGCTCGACGAGGCGGTGCGCCGGGTCGGCTCGATCGCCATCGTGCACGAGACGCTCTCGCAGGCGCTGGACGAGCAGGTGGCGTTCGACGAGATCGCCGACCGGGTGCTGGCGATGGTGATGGAGCTGTCCCAGGACGGGCGGGTGGCGACCCGCCGCAGCGGCTCGTTCGGCATCCTGTCCGCCGAGGTGGCGACCCCGTTGGCGATGATCCTCACCGAGCTGATGCAGAACGCCCTGGAGCACGCGTTCGGCCCGTCCGCCTCCGGCAACCTGGAGGTGAGCGCGCTGCGCGGCCGCGCGCCGGTCGGCGGCAAGGGCTGGTCGGACAGCTGGAACAACGGGGTGCGGCCCGAGGAGTACCTGATGATCACCGTGCAGGACGACGGCCGCGGCATGCCCGAGGGCTTCGACCCCCAGCAGGCCGGCAACCTGGGCCTGCAGATCGTCCGCACCCTGGCCACCGGCGAACTCGGCGGCAGCTTCGACATGGTGGCGGCCCCGGGCGGCGGCACCAAGGTGGTGCTGGAGATCCCGGTCCGCTAGCGGGAGTTGACGGGGCAACAGAAACGAGGCCCTGCCGACCGGGGGGGGTGGGTCGGCAGGGCCTCTCAACCCGGTCCGGCCGTCGGGGGGAGTCGGCCGGAACGGGGGCTCTGGTGTGGCGCGACGCGCGCCTCGCGTGCGTTGCACACGGTGAGCGCCACAGGTCCACAATATTGCTCTAAGTGAACAGTATCAAGTGCCTGGGCGGCTCGCGTCGTCGACCCCGCAGGTGGAGCGGGGCCCGTTCGGGAAGGCTCGGCCGGCCAGTCGCGGCCGAACCCTTGATCGCGGGTTGATCCGTACTGCTACTGATGGTGCGTCAGGCGGTGCGGGCGCGGTTGCGGGCAGCGCGGCGCTTCATGGCGCGACGCTCGTCCTCGCTCATTCCGCCCCAGACGCCGGCGTCCTGGCCGGTCTCGAGCGCCCACTGCAGGCACTGCTCCATGACGGGGCAACGGCGGCACACGGCCTTGGCTTCCTCGATCTGCAGCAGAGCAGGACCGGTGTTCCCGATCGGGAAGAACAGCTCCGGGTCCTCTTCGCGGCAGACAGCGCGGTGGCGCCAGTCCATGGTCGTCCAACTCCTCCGGTCGACGGGCGGTGGCCCGCGACTCACTCGAATGGCTTGTGAATGTGAACGCTTTCACGAATCCCGCAACAGCAAAAGGGACCAAAGGCCCACCGGGCCCGGGAGGTCTGTGCTGAGAGGGGTTCGGCGATTCGAGGGACTCTGCCGCGATGTCCCGCTGCGGTGTGTCCCGATCGCCATGTAGAGGTTCGCAAACCTCGAAGCCGGATACAACCCCCTTCGGCAAGAAATTTTTGATTCTTCGGTGTCGCCTACCTCACAGGCAGTACTTCTATGGGGTGAAGGGGCTCGCACGTTCGAGAGCAAGGCGAGGACCCCCTTCTGGTCACACAATCACACGCAGTGCCCGTCGTACGCCTGTGAAACTGACGCGACTCCTGTCTCCAAGGTGGTCCCCGTCGACCTGAAACGGTGCCGGTTCCTGTGAAACCAAGGTGAAGTGCCTGACGTCGTGATAGGAGACGAGATGCTTGCCGGACGGGCCGGCGGGGCGTGCGCCGGCCTCCGCCGGGGGCTTGGGGCGCAGGATCTGACGGACCGTCCGGGCGGTGCGGAACGCCGTCATTCGAGTGATGCCGAAGATGTCCAGATCGGTTTCGAACGACGCCGAGGGCGAGGGGAAGACCGGACGGGAACCCAGAAAGGTCCACGGTGAGGTGTTGGACACTATGGCCATCACCATCCCCGTCACCGGATCCTGCCCGTTGATCTCCAGGGAGATCGGGCCCGAACGACGGTGTTCACGCTCGGTGACGTAGTGCCGGAGCGCCTCCATGACATAGAGCGCGTGGGTGGATTTGCGCCCCGCACGGCGCTGGCGCTCCACCCGGCCGACCACGCCCGCGTCGAACCCCAGTCCGGCCGTGAAGGTGAACCAGCGGTCCGGCTCGCCGGCGGTCAGCGCCTTGCCCAGGCCGATCGCGCGCTCCCGGCGGTGCTCCAACGCGTCCAGGAGTGCGCCGGTGGCCTCCACCGGATCGTTCGGGAGCCCCAGCGCACGCGCGAACACGTTGGTCGACCCGCCCGGCACCACCGCCAGCCGCGGCACCCGCTCGCCCGGGCCGTGCGCCAGCAGGCCGTTCACGACCTCGTTCACCGTGCCGTCGCCGCCCAGCGACACCACCAGGTCCACCGAGCCGTCCTCGGCCGCCTGCCGCGCCAGGTCGCCGGCGTGGCCCCGGTACTCGGTCTCCGCGACGTCCAGCTTCAGGTCGCTGCGCAGGGCGTGGATCAGCACGTCCCGGGTCCGGCCACTGGTGGTGGTCGCCTTCGGGTTCACGACCAGGAGAGCGCGCATGTCGCTCAGCCTACGACCCGCCCGACATAAGACGACCGTTACCCTGGCCCGGTGACCGCTGAATCCGCTCCCGCCACCGCTCCCGCACCCGACCGGCCCGTCCCGCTGCTCGTCGGCGCGGGCATCACCGCGCTGGAGGGCGCGGCGATGGCGGGCTGGGGGATCTACGACCTGGTCTCCGGCTTCGCCGGCGACGACGCCGCCTTCGGCCGCACCGAGATGGGCGGCGCCGTGCTGCTGCTCATGGGCCTGCTGCCGCTGCTGGCCGGCCGCGGCCTGCTGCGCGGGCAGAAGTGGGGCCGCAGCCCCGCCGTGCTCACCAACTCCATCTGCCTGCCCGTCGCCTACTACATGTGGCAGTCCGGCGGCGCGATGGTCGCCGTCGGCGCCGCGATCGGCGTGCTCGGCCTGGTCGGCATCGTCGCCCTGCTCAACCCGCGGGTCACCGCGGTGCTCTACGGCGAGCAGTAGCCGCCGCCACGCGCAGGGCCCGCCCCCGGGATCGGGGACGGGCCCTGCGGCGCGTACGGGGCGGTCACTCCTCGACCAGCAGCTTCTCGCGCAGCTGCGCCAGGGTGCGGGCCAGCAGCCGGGAGACGTGCATCTGCGAGATGCCGACCTCGGCCGCGATCTGCGACTGCGTCATGTTCCGGAAGAACCGCAGCACCAGGATCTTCTGCTCCCGGGGCGGCAGTTGGGCCAGCAGCGGCTTCAGCGACTCGCGGTACTCGACGCCCTCCAGCGCCTCGTCGGTGGCGCCCAGGGTGTCCGCCACGGCCGGCGACTCGTCGTCGCTGTCCGGGACGTCCAGCGACAGCGTGGAGTACGCGTTGGCGGACTCCAGGCCCTCCAGCACGTCCTCCTCGGAGATGCCCAGGTGCTCGGCCAGCTCGTGCACCGTGGGGGAGCGGCCGTGCCGCTGGGACAGCTCGCTGGTCGCCGTGGTCAGCGACAGCCGCAGCTCCTGCAGCCGGCGCGGCACCCGCACCGCCCAGCCCTTGTCGCGGAAGTGCCGCTTGATCTCGCCGACGATGGTGGGCGTCGCGTAGGTCGAGAACTCCACGCCCCGCTCGTGGTCGAAGCGGTCCACCGACTTGATCAGGCCGATGGTGGCGACCTGGGTCAGGTCGTCCAGCGGCTCGCCGCGGTTGCGGAACCGGCGGGCCAGGTGCTCGACCAGCGGGATGTGCATCCGGACCAGCTGGTTGCGGATCTCCACCCGCTCCGGCGACCCCTCCGGCAGCTCGGACAGCCGCACGAACAGCGCCCGGGCCGCCTCGCGGTCCGGCGCGCCGCTGCGGTGCCCCTGTGCCGGCACGGTCGAGCGGACGGCCTCGGCGGCGGCCGCCGGGCCGTCCTCCTCGGGCTCGGCCGCGGGCCGCTCGGGCTTCGGGTCGGTCGGCTGGCTCATCCGGCTGGGGTCCTTCGGGAGGGCTTCGTCAGGGGTGGCGGTGCGGGAAACGCTCGCCTGCGGAGGTACGACGGCAACTGTGCGGTCCAGATCACTCACGGCGATCACCCGTTCCGTTCCGAGAACACGTCACTACCTACGGCTGGCCCGGCGACCCGCCGCGCTTCTTGTGCAGGCTGATCGAGACGGTGTTGTCCGCGGCCACCGCGGAGTCCACCTCGCCGGCCAGCGCGGAGAGCACCGTCCAGGCGAAGGTGTCCCGCTCCGGGGCCCGCCCGTCGGTGGTCGGCGCGGACACGGTGACCCGCAGCGCGTCGCCGACCAGGCGGAACTCGCAGCTCAGGATCGAGCCGGGAACGGCCTGTTGGAGCAGGATCGCGCACGCCTCGTCCACCGCGATGCGGAGATCCTCGATCTCGTCCAGGGTGAAGTCCAGCCGTGCCGCGAGGCCGGCCGTGGCCGTCCGCAGCACCGAGAGGTAGGCGCCCGCCGCGGGCAGCCGGACCTCAACGAAGTCCTTCACTCCGGGCTCGCCGTCGATCTGGGACACCCTCACCTCCTGGGTGACGCTCGGTGCTTGGGGCCCGGACGGCCCCGCCACCACCACTGCCATCGGTTCAACTGCCTTGTGCCCCGAGACGTTACCGCGCCCGGGGCCGGTCTGTCGTGATCTCCGTCCACCGTCACGGGAACGAGGGATCAGGGATCGAACTGCCTTGCGCTCAGCGGGGCGTGGAGCCCAGCTCGGCGAGCGCGCCGTCGGTGAGCCGGAAGACCGTCCACTCGTCCATCGGGACCGCGCCCAGCGACTTGTAGAAGCCGATCGACGGCTCGTTCCAGTCCAGCACCGACCACTCCAGCCGGTGGTAGCCGCGCTCCACGCAGATCCGGGCCAGCTCGGTGAGCAGCGCCTTGCCGTGGCCGCCGCCGCGCTTGTCGGGGGAGACGTACAGGTCCTCCAGGTAGATGCCGTGGGTGCCGCGCCAGGTCGAGAAGTTGCGGAACCACAGGGCGAAACCGGCCGGCTCGCCCGACTCGTCCTCGGCGATCAGGCCGAACAGCGCGGGGTGCTCGCCGAACAGCGCGTCGTGCAGCTGCTCCTCGGTGGCCCGGGCCTCGTGCAGGGCCTTCTCGTAGTCGGCGAGCTCGCGGATCATGGTGTGGATGACGGGGACGTCGGCGGGAGTCGCGGTGCGGATCATACGATCGAGCGTACTCATGTCCCCCCTCCATCCGGAAAGGGCATTGTGCCCGGGAAATCCCCGGGACAATCCCGGGCCCGGGCGGAGCCGCCCGAGCCCGGCGCGTTCGGCCGAACGTCAGTGCGCCCGGCGCGAGTTCAGCGCGTTCAGCAGCGCGGCGCCGCGTTCGGCGTCGTCCACGCTGACCGCGAACTCGGCCGCCCGGCCGCGGATCCGGACCACCAGGCACTCGCCGCCGCGCAGCATCACCGTGGTGCCCAGGCTGCTCAGCCGGTAGCCCCAGCCGCCGACCTGGGCGGCGGTGCGGTGCTCGGCGCGGGCGGACTCGATCTCGTCGGCCGCCCAGCGGCGCACCGGCCGGCCGAACGGGCCGAACGCCACCTCCAGGCCCCGCTCCGAGACCCGGGCCCGCACCGACGAGCAGACCGCCCCGGCGACCGCGACCACCGTGGACACGGCCAGCAGCGTCCAGCCCGGCCCGGCCGGGGCCAGACCGCCGACCAGCGCCAGCGCGGCCGCCACCGCCGCCAGGCCGAACCCGGCCGCCAGCGCCAGCAGCCACGGGTTGGCGGTGTGGGAGAACCACACCAGCCGCTCGCCCTCCGGCAGGTCCAGCACCGGCCCGGCCGGCCCGGCGGGCGCCGCCGCGGGCCGGTGCCGGCGGCCGAGCAGCACGCCGACGGCGCCGGCCAGCAGCGCCGCCACGACCACCCCGACGACCCAGCCCACCGGCTGGTGCGCCTGCTGCCAGTGCTCGCGGTCGACGTTGGCGCGCACCACCGAGGCCTGCGCGCCGGTGAGCAGCACGCCGCCGAACAGCAGCGCGGGCGCGGCCCGGCCGGCGGCGAGGGCGCCGCCCCGGCGCACGGACAGCAGCACGGCGCCGGCCAGGACGGCCCACAGCGCGGCGGGGACGACCGAGGCCGCCCACAGCGGCATCGAGCCGTTCGGCGTGCCGCCGCCGCTCCAGTGGGTGGCCAGCCGGTCGGGCAGCCGCCCCGCCGCCGTCCACGGCAGGGCGGCGATCAGTGCCGTCAGGCCGACCGCCCAGGCGGCGCCCAGGCGGCGGCCGGTGTGCGGTGCTCGTGCGGGGTCGGTCACGGTATCCCCCTGATCAGGTCGATGAGGTCGGCCCTGCTGTAGCCGAGGCGGGCGGCCTCGGCGACCAGCGCCCGGGCGTGTTCCAGCAGTCCGGAGCGGTCGTCGGCGTGGTCCGCGACGGTCACGCCGCGGCCCCGGCGGAACTCCAGCACGCCGTCGTCGCGGAGGCTGCGCAGCCCCCGCAGGACGGTGTTGACGTTGAGGTCGAGGGCCTGCGCGAGGTCGCGGGCGGAGGGCAGGCGGTCCCCGGGCCGGCACTCGCCCTCGGCGATCGCTCGGCGGACGGCGGCCGCGACCTGCTCGTGCAGGGGGCGGCCGTCCCGTTTGTCCAGACGAAGCAACATGGTGCTAATGACGATAGCACCATTAGTGCCGTGCGGCGGGGCGGGCGGCCCCGGAAAACGCGGAACCCGACCGCCGTGCCCCGCGGACGGGGCGATGGCGGCCGGGTTCCGGCCGGAGGGAGGGCTGACGCGGTGTCAGGCCTTCTTGGTCTCCCAGAAGATGGTGTCGATCTCGGCGATCAGGTCCAGCAGGGCCTGGCCGGTCGCCGGGTCGGTGGACGCCTTGGCGGCCGAGGCGGCCTTGCCGGCACGGTTGAACAGGTCGTGCAGGCCCGGGTAGGCCTCGAAGTGCGGGGCCTTGAAGTAGTCGGTGTGCAGCACGGAGAGGTGGTGCTTGACCAGCTCGGCGCGCTCCTCCTTGATGACGATGGCGCGCGCGCGGAACTCGGCGTCCTCGTTGGCCTGGTACTTCTCCTGAGTGGCCTTCACGGACTCGGCCTCGATCCGGGCCTGGGCCGGGTCGTAGACGCCGCACGGCAGGTCGCAGTGCGCGTGGGCGGTGACTCGCGGAGCAAACAGACGAGAGAACATGGGGGTCCTTCCTTAGATCGTCTTCCCGCGCCCGAGATTACCCTCACGACGGGCCGAATTCGCCGTCGCCCCGGGGGCCTAGGGCAAAAGAAGGAGTCAGAATCGTGCGATTTGGGACACCGCTCGGCGTGGCCGACATCGCCGGGCCGTCGATGCGCCGGCTGCTGTCCGACGGCGACCGGGTGCTGGTGCGCTACGGGGCCCCGCTCCGTCCGGGCGCCGTGGCGCTGTTCCGGCACCCCCTGCAGCAGGACCTGCTGGTGGTGAAGCGGGCGGTCGGGCGCCGTCCGGGCGGCTGGTGGATGCTCTCCGACAACCCGCTGGTGCACACCGACAGCCGCGAATACGGCGCGGTCCCGGACGAGTTGGTGCTCGGCCGGGTGCTGCTGCGGCTCGCGCCCCGGCCGGCCTGGCTGGCCCCCGGGCGGCGGCTGGAGCGCGCGCTGACCGGGCGTCCGGCGTGGCTGGCCGAACGACTGGGCGTCAGCGCACCGCTGGAGGCGGACCTCTGACGGCCGCTCAGCCCTGGGCGGCGGTGGCCAGTGCCCGCTGGGCCTCCTGGCGCTTGCGGGCCCGGTAGGCGGCCACGTTGGCGCGGGTGGCGCAGCGGTCCGAGCAGTAGCGGCGGGACCGGTTGGTGGAGGTGTCCAGGTAGGCGTTGCGGCACGGCGAGGCCTGGCAGATGCCGAGCCGGTCGACGCCCAGTGCGGTGAGGTGGATGGCCAGCCCCATGCAGGCGACGGCGGCGTAGTTGGCGGCCGCGGTCGGCGCGTTGTCGGCCAGGTGCAGGTGCCAGTTGGGGCGGCCGGTGTCGTCCAGGTCGTCGTGGCCGGAGACCAGCGGGCTGACGGGGTACTCCACCATCAGGCTGTTCAGCAGGTCGACGGCGCGCACGTCCTCGCCCTCGGCGGCGGCCTCGAAGACGCCGCGCAGCCTGGTCCGGACGGCGCGCAGCCGGGGCAGGTCGGACTCGTCGGCGAGCGCGGAGGCCCGGGAGGGGGCGCCGAACAGGGCCCGGACGGCGTCCACCGAGCCGAGGCTGTCGGTGCCGCGGTCCGGCTCCTCGCTGTTGACCAGCCGGACGGCGAAGTCGGCGTACGAGGCGAGCTCCACGGGGGGTCCTTCCGGGCAGGTGTAACGGGCGTGCTGCCTTAAGGGTATTACGTCCCCGGTGGAAGCGGGCCTGCGAGAACCGCCCGGCCGGGCACCGGAACGGCGGCGCGGCCGGGCCCCGACACGGCGAGGTCCCGCTCCGCGACCACGGAGCGGGACCTCGGCGGGTACTAGAGGACCCTGGACAGGAACGCCTTCGTGCGGTCGTGCTGCGGGTTGGTGAGCACCTCGCGGGGGTGGCCGGACTCCACGACCACGCCGCCGTCCATGAAGACCAGGGCGTCACCGACCTCGCGGGCGAACGCCATCTCGTGGGTGACCACGATCATGGTCATCCCGTCCTCCGCGAGCTGCCGCATGACGTCCAGGACGTCGCCCACCAGCTCCGGGTCGAGCGCGGAGGTCGGCTCGTCGAAGAGCATCAGCTTCGGCTCCATCGCGAGCGCGCGGGCGATGGCGACGCGCTGCTGCTGGCCGCCGGAGAGCTGGGCGGGGTAGTTGTCCGCCTTGTCGGCCAGGCCGACCCTCGCCAGCAGCTCGCGGGCCCTCTCCTTCGCCGCCGCCCGCGCCGCGCCCTTGACCTGGACGGGGGCCTCGATGACGTTCTCCAGCACCGTCATGTGCGGGAAGAGGTTGAAGCGCTGGAACACCATGCCGATGTCGCGGCGCTGGAGGGCGACCTCGCTGTCCTTCAGCTCGTAGAGCCGGCCGCCCTTCTCGCGGTAGCCGACCAGCTGGCCGTCGACCGAGAGCCGGCCGGCGTTGATCTTCTCCAGGTGGTTGATGCACCGGAGGAACGTCGACTTGCCGGAGCCGGACGGGCCGACGAGGCAGAACACCTCACCGGTGCGGACCTCCAGGTCGATGCCCTTGAGGACTTCGAGCGGGCCGTAGGACTTGCGGACCCCTTCGGCCTTGACCAGGACCTGGCCGGAAGCGGGCTTCTGGAAATCGGTCATCGCGCACGCCCAAGGGAGAGCAGGTTCGTCTTGATCTTCTGCAGCGGAGTCGGTGGCAGCGTGCGGGTGGCGCCCTTCGCGTAGTAACGCTCCAGGTAGTACTGGCCGATGCTGAAGATCGTGGTGAGCACCAGGTACCAGAAGCAGGCGACGAAGAGCAGTTCCATGACCGCCAGGTTGTTCGTGTAGACGTCCTTGGCCTTGGTCATGAGCTCGCCGTAGGTCACCACGTACGCGAGCGACGAGGTCTTCAGCATGTTGATGAACTCGTTGCCCGTGGGCGGAACGATGACGCGCATGGCCTGGGGGAGGACGATGCGCCGCATGGTCTTCGCCCGGGAGAGGCCGAGCGCGTGCGCCGCCTCGGTCTGTCCCTCGTCCACCGACTGGATGCCCGCCCGGACGATCTCGGCCATGTAGGCGCCCTCGTTGATGCCGAGGCCGAGGAGGGCGGCGACGAAGGGCGTGATGAGGGTGTTGGTCGAGACGCCGAACATGGTGGGGAAGACCAGCGCGAGGTTCCACCAGATCAGCAGCTGGACCAGGACCGGGGTGCCGCGGAACAGCCAGATGTAGCCCCACGCCACCGAGGAGGTGACGGGGTTCTGCGACAGCCGCATCACGGCTGCGATCACCCCGAGGAGCAGGCCCAGCGCCATCGCGCAGACACTGATCAGCAGGGTGTGCCAGGCCCCCGAGATCGATGCCGAGGTGAAGAGGTTGTCGCCGGTGATCGACCACTGGATGGCGGCGCCGGCGAACGCCGCGACCAGCGCGGCCAGCAGGAGGAGCACGACGACGGCCGACACCCACCGGCCGTAGTGGCGCACCGGGATCGCCTTGATCGCGTGCTTGGCAGGGAACTCGTCGGCATCGGTTTTGACAGATGTCATGGGAAAGAGCCTCTCGGGCGGACGGCGGATTGCAGGGGCCCGCCGGGTGGACACCGCCGGGTGCCCACCCGGGTGCGGATCAGGAACCGCCGTTGACGGTCACGGAGCTGACCGCACCGAGCTTCACGTTGTACTTGTCGAGGATCTTGGCGTACTCGCCGTTGGCGATCAGGGCTTCCACGCCGGCCTTTATGGCGTCGCGGAGCTGGGTGTTGTCCTTGGCCACGCCGATGCCGTACAGGCCCGGGTCGATCTGCTCGCCCACGACCTCGAAGTCCTTGCCGCCGCCGGACGTCTGCGCGTTGTAGGCGGCCACCGGGTAGTCGTTGAGGTCGGCGACCGCGGCGCCGGACTTCAGCTTGAGCAGGGCCTCGCCGTCGTGCTCGTACCCCTGGATGGTGATCGCTCCCTTGCCCGCCGCGGTGCACTTCTCGGACTGGGCCTTCGCGGTGTCCTCGTTGACGGTCGCCTTCTGCAGGGCGACGGTCTGGCCGCACAGGTCGTCGAGCGAGTGGATGCCCTTCGGGTTGCCCTTCTGGGTCAGGATCGAGGTGCCGGCCTTGAAGTAGTCGACGAACTCGACGCCCTTGCCCTGGCGCTCCTTGTTGTCCGTCATCGCGGACATGATCACGTCGATCCGCTTGGTGCCGAGCGAGGTGATCAGGGTGTCGAAGCCGGCGTCCTGGATCTGGAACTTGACGCCCAGCTGCTTGCCGAGCGCGTCCGCCAGGTCGGGGTCGATGCCGACGATCTTCTCGCCCTGCTTGTACTCCACGGGGGCGTAGGCCACTTCCGAGCCGACCTTGACGACGCCGGCCTTCTGAACCTCGGCGGGAAGCTTGCCGTACAGCGGCGCCGAGGCGTCGGCGCCGCCGGAGGAGCCGCTTCCGCCGCTTCCGCACGCGGTGAGGAGCAGGGAGCCGGTCGACAGGACGGCGGCCGCGGCGATCAGCCGGGTGCGCGAGGAACGAGCGGTCATGAGGGGGATCTCCTCCTGGGAGTCGGACGGGGTCTGCGCCGCCTGGGGGAGCGGTGCGATTACAGCGGGGTCGGTGCGCGCCACCCTCCGCCGAGGTGACAGGTGGATCCGATGTGTGGGAATCCTGCCACCGTGTGCGGCCAATCGGACCGTGGATCAGATCAAAATCGGATAACAGGACCACCATGTGTCCGCTATTCGGACTATTTGCCTGGCCATGTCACATGGCGCATAAGTATGCACACTGGACGTGACGGGGCCCGGGCCATTCACGGCCCGACCCCCCACGTGTCGCCGCCGGCGGCTAGAAGCCCCCGTTCACCACCGCGTTCTGCGCGGCCCCCGCCGACAGGCCCCACTTCGCCAGGATCTTGTCGTAGTCGCCGCTGCGGATCACCCGGTCGAGCGCCTTCGCCAGGACGTCCCGCAGCGCGGTGTCCTCCTTGGACAGCGCGATCCCGTACGGCCCCGCCTGCATCTGCTGGCCGGTCAGCTGGAACTGCGCCCCGGCCCGGCCCTGCTGCGCCGCGTACGACGCCGCCGGCGTGTCGCTCAGGTCGGCCGCCGCTCTGCCCTGCGCCACCAGGGCCAGCGCCTGGTCGTCGGTGTCGGTCTCCTGGATGGTCAGCTTCTTGCGGGTCTTCTCGCACAGCCCGGCCTGACGCTCCGCCAGCGACGCCTGCACGGTGCCGCGCTGGAGCGCCACCGTCCGGCCGCACAGGTCGTCCAGCGAGGAGATCTTCTGCGGGTTGCCCTTCGCCACCACGATCGAGGTGCCGGTGATGAAGTAGTCCACGAAGTCCACGCCGGAGTTCATCTTCCGGGCCTGGTCGTCGGTGCCGTCCCGGCGCTGCAGGTTGTCGGTCATCCCCGACATCACCACGTCGAACTCGCGCGCCTGCAGGCCCAGGAACAGCCGGTCGAACGGCACCTCGTTGAACTGCACCCGCACCCCGAGCACGCCGGCCAGCGCGTTCGCCAGGTCCACGTCCAGCCCGTCCGGCTTGCCGTTCGCGTTCTTGAACCCGATCGGGGCGTAGCTCAGGTCGGTGCCGATCCGCAGCACTCCCGAGGAGCGCACCTGCTCGGGCAGCTGGTCGTGCAGGTCGGAGGCCACCGAACCGCCCGACGAGGAGCTGCCGCACGCGGCCAGCAGCAGTGAACCCGCCGCGGCGACGACGGCGAGTCGGAGCCGGGAGCCGGAACCGGAGGGGTGGGTGGCCAACGACATGACGGGTCCTCCTGTGGGAGAGGTGGTGCGGGTCCCCGACACGGTGCGCGGGAGTGTGCGACCGGGCGTGGTGGCTGTCCGGACGCGACCTCAAAGGCGTGGGAACGTCCGGACAACGGTGGTGGAACTCCGGATACTGCCATCCCGCCCTGAGGTCTCAGGTCGCGGGTGTGTCAGAATCTGCTAACGGGTGACCCCCGACGCAGAACTCAGACCGCCGGTTCGCCACAGGGCCGGGGTGCGAACGAACGGAAGCCGTCACCGGCTCCGTATCCGAAGCACCAGCTCCCCTCCGTGTCTGCGTTCACTCCTGCGAGTGCCTGCGGACCCCTCGCTTCGGGGGCCACGCGGAACAAGACGGACCCGGCGCACGGTGCGATGCCGGTGTCCCGACGAACAGCGCAGAACACCGAAAACCCTCACCCGAGGGCGCCCGCCCGACGGCAGCGCCCCGACCCGGCCACGGGTACGCCGACGACGGCGTGCCCGCCTTCGCGCACCGGCGCGCGGAGCGGGTCGAAGTCCGTCGGAAGCGCGCCTTCGCTGATATGACGAAGAGGTCATTGTGGCAGCGGAGATCATCACCGACACCCAGAGCACGGACGATCCGGTCGACGCCGTCTTCGCGCTGCACCGCGGCGGAAAGATGGAAGTCCGGGCCACCGTTCCCGTGCGCGACGCGGACGACCTGTCCCTCGCCTACACCCCCGGGGTCGCCCGGGTCTGCACAGCCATCGCCGAGCAGCCCGCTCTGGTCAACGACTACACCTGGAAGGCCAACACCGTCGCCGTCGTCACCGACGGCACCGCGGTGCTCGGCCTCGGCGACATCGGCCCCGAGGCCTCGCTGCCCGTCATGGAGGGCAAGGCCATCCTGTTCAAGCAGTTCGGCGGCGTCGACGCGGTGCCGATCGCGCTGGCCTGCACCGAGGTCGACGAGATCGTCGAGACCGTGGTCCGGCTGGCCCCGTCCTTCGGCGGCGTCAACCTGGAGGACATCTCCGCCCCGCGCTGCTTCGAGATCGAGAAGCAGCTCCAGGAGCGGCTCGACATCCCGGTCTTCCACGACGACCAGCACGGCACCGCGATCGTCACCACCGCCGCCCTGTGGAACGCCGCCAAGGTGACGAACCGTGAGATCGGCGACCTGCGGGCGGTCATCTCCGGCGCCGGCGCGGCCGGCATCGCGATCGCCAAGATGCTGCTCGCCGCCGGCATCGGCGACGTCGCCGTCTGCGACCGCCGCGGCGTGGTGTACGAGGGCCGCGGCGACCTCACGGACGTCAAGGCGGAGATCGCCGCGCTCACCAACCGCACCGGCCTCAAGGGCAGCCTCGCCGACGCGCTGAACGGCGCGGACGTCTTCATCGGCGTCTCCGGCGGCACCGTCCCCGAGGAGGCCGTCGCCACCATGGCGCCCGGCTGTTTCATCTTCGCGATGGCCAACCCGACCCCGGAGATCCACCCCGAGGTCGCGCACCGCCACGCCGCCGTGGTCGCCACCGGGCGCTCCGACTTCCCGAACCAGATCAACAACGTGCTGGCCTTCCCGGGCATCTTCGCCGGCGCGCTGTCGGTCCGGGCCAGCCGGATCTCCGAGGGCATGAAGCTCGCCGCGGCGAAGGCCCTGGCGGGCGTCGTCGCCGACGAGCTGACCCCGCAGAAGGTCATCCCGTCCCCGTTCGACGAGCGGGTCGCCCCGGCGGTCACCCGCGCGGTCGCGGAGGCCGCGAGGGCCGAGGGCCTGGCCCGGGTGTGAGCGACCGCCCGGGCGCGGGGGACTGCGCAGTCCCCCGCGCC
>NZ_JBHWDS010000046.1:0-65967 GCF_042734615.1 Kitasatospora sp. NPDC059646 | reverse complement strand
GCGTGGTGCTCCCCGGGCGGACCTCTGCCCGTGGTCGTCGGGGGTCAGGCGGGGAGGCGGCGGGGCATCAGGAGCCAGTACGTCGCGGCGGCGGTGAGCATGCCGGCGGGGAGGGACAGGTCGGTGTCCGCGGCGAGGTGGGCGAGCGGGCCGGTGAACAGCCGGGTGGACAGGCCGAGGCCGGCGGCGGCGGTGCCGAGGAGGAGGGCGGCCGCGCCCGCCCGGTTGACGCCGTGGGAGTACCAGTAGGGAGAGGCGGGGGTCTCGTCGGTGAGGGCGGGGCCGCTGTAGCGGTTGCGGCGCCAGACGATGTCGGTGGCGTAGACGGCCATGACCGGGCCGGTGAGGGCGACCGTCAGCTCCAGCATGTTGTTGACGGTGTCGAGGAAATCGGACACCAGCAGCGCGTACAGGGTGAGCGCGACGCCCAGCGCGCCGTCCAGGGCGACGCTGCGGGAGCGGCGGATGCGCAGGCCGACGGCCTGCAGGGCGAGGCCGGAGGAGTAGGCGGTCATGGCGTTGTTGGCGACCGCGCCGAGCACGATGGCCAGCAGGAAGAGCGGCCGGAACCAGCCGGGCAGGACGGCGGTGAGGGCGGACTGCGGGTCCGTCATGTCGAGCGTGGTGGCGGCGAGGCAGCCGAGGGCGGTGAACAGGACGCTGGGGACGAAGGCGCCGAGCGCCGTCCACCCGGCCACCGCGCGGGGGGAGGAGGTGCGGGGGAGGTAGCGGGAGAAGTCGGCGCCGGTGGAGTAGGACAGCGGGGCGGAGGCGATCAGCGCGGTGCCGCCGGCCAGCGCGGCGACCAGGGCGGTGCCGTGCAGCGGCTCGGCGGGGCGGTAGTGCCAGTCGGTGTGGCCGCCGGTCAGCAGGTAGCCGCTGAGCAGCAGGAAGACCGCGGTCAGGATCAGGGTGAACGGACCGTACAGGCGGACGATGGTGGCGTGGCCGTACACCGAGATGGCCAGTGTGGCGGCCGCGATCAGCACGATGACCAGGATCTTGAGCGGGGTGCCGGGGGTGAGGCCGGCCCGTTCGGCGAGGCCGAAGGCGGCGAGCGAGGCGGCGGCCCAGTTGAGGGCGAGGTAGCAGACCGACACCAGCCAGCCGGTGACGGCGATGTTCACCCGGTTGCCGCGGACGCCGAACACGGCCCGCATGACGACCTCGCTGGGGGCGCCCGCGGCGGGGCCGCTGACGGCGAGCAGGCCGACGCCGGCCCAGAGCAGGTTGCCGGCCACGACGACGGCCAGCGACTGCCACAGGTCGAGCCCGATCAGCACCAGGGTGCCGCCGACCACCAGGTTGAGGTAGCTGACGTTGGGGGCGGCCCAGACGGCGAACAGGTCCCGGGGACGGCCGTGCCGTTCGGCGTCGGGGATGTGGTCGATGCCGTGCGCCTCGATCCGTCCGGGCCGGTCGGCCGCCGGTGGGGGCGTGGGGAGCTCCGTGCGGGGGTCTGGAATCGTGGATTCCATGGAGTCCTCCGAGGTGATGAGTGCGGATGCCGGCGCGGTCGGCGGGTCGGGAGCGGCCGATGCGGAAGGCGGCTTGTCTATTGGTCGCACATCCAATAGCGTGTCGGGCATGTCGTCAAGCGTCCGGCCGAAACGGGTGCGCAAGAGTCCCGAGGCCAGGAGGGCGGAGATCGTGGCCGCCGCGGCCCGGATCGCCCTCGCCGAGGGCCTGGAGTGCATCACGATGCGGCGGGTCGCCGAGGAGCTGGACGTCCGCCCCGGACTCATCAGCCACTACTTCCCGGTCGCCGAGGAACTGGTCGCCGAAGCCTTCGGCACCGCCGCGGGCGGCGAGCTCGCCGAACTGCTGCCGGAGGCCGACGCCGCCCTCCCGGCGGTCCGGCGGCTGGCGCGCTTCCTCGGCCGCACCGAGGGGAACCGCTACGACGAGCTGAGCCGGCTGTGGCTGAACGCCCGCCACCTCAGCCGGTTCCGGCCCGCCCTGCGGGAACGGGTCGGCCGGCAGGAGGCGCTGTGGCGGGACGGGCTGACGGCACTGCTGCGCGACGGCGTCGCCGCCGGGGAGTTCCGCACCCCGGACCCGCACGTCACCGCGATCCAGCTCCTGGTCGTCCTGGACGGCCTGGGGGTGCACGCCAACACCGACCGGACCGGGCGACCCGGGGCGGTCACCGGGATGGCGCACGCCCTCGCCGAACGCGAACTCGGCCTGCCGGCCGGGGCGCTCGGCACTCCGCACTGACCGCACCACCGCTGAGGAGCCACCCGTGCACCCCGACCTCGTCCTGACCAACGCCCGGCTGCTCGACCCCGGCCGCGGCGCCTTCCTGCCGCACGACACGCTCGTCCTGCGCGAGGGCCGGATCGCCGGCTTCGAGGCGGACGCGGGGGCGGGCGCCGAGGTGCTCGACCTGGGCGGCGCCGTGGTCGTCCCCGGGCTGACCGACGGCCACCTGCACCCCGTCTCGGGCGCCGAGCGCACCGCCGGGGTGGACCTGTCGGGCTGCACCGACCTGGAGGGCGTCCGGGCCGCGCTGGCCGCAGCGGTGCGGGACCTGCCGGAGGGGCAGTGGCTGCGCGGCTGGGGCCTGGACCCGAACGCCTTCGGCGACCTGCCGGTCTCCGCCGACAGCGTGGGCACGGTGCTGGACGGCGTCCCCGCCGCGATCGACCTGTTCGACGCGCACTCCATGCTGGCCAGCCGCCGGGCGCTGGAACTGGCGGGGATCGACGGGCCGCGCCGCTTCGACCAGGGCTCCGCCGAGGTGGTCTGCGACCCGGCGGGCCGCCCGACCGGCCTGCTGCTGGAGGACGCCGCCTGCGAACTGGTCGAGGCGGTCGCGCCCCGCCCGAGCTTCGAGGAGCTCTGCCGGGCCAGCGCCGAGGTGCTGCGGCGGATGGCGGCGGCCGGCCTCACCGGCGGCCACGCGATGGACGCCAACGGCGAGAGCCTGGCCGTGTACGCGGCCCTGGAGGAGCGCGGGCAGCTCCCGCTGCGGCTGCGGATCGCCCCCTGGGTGCAGCCCGGGGTGAGTCCGGCCGAGCTCGCCGACCTGGTCCGGCACCAGGGCGAGGGCGGTCGGCGCTGGCGGATCGCCGGGGCGAAGCTCTTCATGGACGGCACCATCGACAACGGCACCGCGTGGCTGGAGCAGCCCGACTGCCACGGCCAGTCGACCGGCGCGTTCTGGCCCGACCCCGCCGAGTACACCCGGGTCGTCGGAGAGCTCCACCGGGCCGGGGTGCCGACCGCGACGCACGCGATCGGGGACGCGGCGGTCCGGCACGTCCTGGACGCGGTGGAGCGGGCGGTGGCCGTCCACGGGAAGGGCACGGTGCGGCACCGCGTGGAGCACATCGAGACGGTGCCCGACGACACCGTCGCCCGGTTCGCCGCGCTGGGCGTGGCCGCCTCGATGCAGCCCACCCACTGCACCGAGTACACCCGGGCCGACCACACCGACAACTGGTCCCGCCGGCTCGGCGGGGAACGGGCCGACCGGGCCTTCCGCTGCCGCGACCTGGCCGAGTCCGGCGCCCGGGTGGTGCTCGGCTCGGACTGGCCGATCGCGCCGTTCGAGCCGCTGGGCGTGATGGCCGGTGCCCGGCACCGGCGGCCCGGCCGCGACCTGCGGCAGCCGCCGCACCTGCCCGGGCAGGCGCTGACCCCGCTCCAGGCGCTGGCCGGCTACACCCTCGCCCCGGCCTGGGCGGCGGGGGAGGAGGACCGGGCCGGCCGGCTGGCGGTCGGCCACCGGGCGGACCTCACGGTCCTCGGGCAGGACCCGCTGGCCGTGCCCGACACCGAACTGGCGGACGTGCCGGTGCTGTTGACGGTGTCCGACGGCGAGGTCACGCACCGGGCGGGGTGAGGACGGCAGGAGACAGGACGACGGTGCGACCGGATCCCCCTGGAGGGGAGCCGGTCGCACCGTCGTTCCGTGCGGGCCCGCGGGCGGCGGTGGGCCGGGTCAGCGGTGGGCCGCGTCCAGCGCGGTGACGACCGCGGCCAGGGCCTCGTCGCGGCTGAGGCCGAGGCGGGCGGTGCGGGCCGCGTACTCGGCGGCGGCGTCGGCGGCCAGGCGGTGCGAGGTGTCGCCGGTGGGGGCGATGGTGGTGCCGGCCCGGCCGCGCGTCTCGACCACGCCGTCCGCCTCGAGTTCGCGGTAGGCGCGGGCCACCGTGTTGGCGGCCAGGCCGAGTTGCTCGGCCAGCGCGCGGACGGTGGGGAGCTTCAGGCCGATCGGGAGTTCACCCGTGCGGGCCTGGGCCGCGATCTGCGAGCGGACCTGCTCGTAGGGCGGCGTGGAGGAGTGGGGGTCGATCGCCACGTGCACCCGGCCAACATAACAGGGCGTCAGGCCGGTGCCGGACAGATATGCCAGAACCCCCACCGGCCGGAGCCGGTGGGGGTTCTGACGTGGCGTGACAGCTAGGGATCAGTGGTGGCCGTGGCCGCTGGTGATCTCCAGGTACTCCTCGGAGGTCGGCTTGGCGATCTGGTTGCCCTCGCCGTAGAAGCCCTCGGAGAGCTTCGTCCGGGTCTTGGCGACCACGCCGGCCTTGCGGGCCACGCCGTTCTCGTCGGTCTCGGCCGGCAGCTCCAGGGGCTCGGGCTGCTCGTGCGAGGTGAGGGTGTGCAGGTCCGCCTGCGACAGCGGGGTGTGGACCTCGACGAACTCACCGTGCGGCAGGCGCTTGATGATGCCCGACTCGCGGCCGTGCAGCACCTTGTCCTTGTCACGGCGCTGCAGGCCGAGGCACCAGCGCTTGGTGACGAAGAAGGTGATGACCGGCACCACGAAGAAGCCGACCCGGACGAAGTACGTGATCGTGTTGATCGACATGTGCAGGTGGGTGGCGATCAGGTCGTTGCCACCACCGGCCAGCAGGACCAGGTACAGCGAGATCCAGGCCGCGCCGAGCGCGGTGCGGACCGGGGCGTTGCGCGGGCGGTCCAGGATGTGGTGCTCGCGCTTGTCGCCGGTGACCCAGGACTCGATGAACGGGTAGACCGCGATCGCGACCAGGACCAGCGGGAAGATCATCAGCGGGATGAACACGCCCAGGTTCAGGGTGTGGCCGCCCCAGACGGAGATCTCCCAGCCCGGCATGAAGCGGATCAGGCCCTCGGCGAAGCCCATGTACCAGTCGGGCTGGGCGTCGGTGGACACCTGGTCCGGACGGTACGGGCCGTACGCCCACACCGGGTTGATGGTGGCGATCGCGGACATCGCCGCGATGATGCCGAACACCAGGAAGAAGAAGCCACCGGCCTTGGCCATGTAGACCGGCATCAGCGGCATGCCGACGACGTTCTTCTCGGTCTTGCCCGGGCCCGCCCACTGGGTGTGCTTGTGGTAGAAGACCAGGATCAGGTGCGCGACCAGCAGGCCCAGCATGATGCCCGGGATGAGCAGCACGTGGATGGTGAAGAAGCGCGGGATGATGTCGGTGCCCGGGAACTCGCCGCCGAACAGGAACATCTGGATGTAGGTGCCGACGATCGGCACCGCCAGGATCGCGCCCTCCATGAAGCGGATGCCGGTGCCCGACAGCAGGTCGTCCGGCAGCGAGTAGCCGAAGAAGCCGTCGAAGAAGCCCAGGCACAGCAGCAGGAAGCCGAACAGCCAGTTGATCTCGCGCGGCTTGCGGAACGCGCCGGTGAAGAAGACGCGCATCATGTGCACGAACATCGCGGCGACGAAGACCAGCGCGGCCCAGTGGTGGATCTGACGGATCAGCAGACCGCCGCGGACCTCGAAGCTGATGTTCACCGTCGAGGCGTACGCCTCCGACATGCGGATGCCGTTCAGCGGCAGGTAGCTGCCGTGGTAGACGGTCTCCGCCATGCTCGGCTTGAAGAACAGCGTCAGGTACACACCCGTGAGGATGATGATGATGAAGCTGTAGAGGCAGATCTCACCGAGCATGAAGGACCAGTGGTCCGGGAAGATCTTGCGCAGGTTGGCCTTGGCCAGGGAGTAGATCCCCAGCCGGCCGTCGACCCAGTCCGCAGCCGCCTCGGCCTTGTTGGCGGGCTTGGCGCGCGTGCTGGCCGGCTTGGAGGCACCGCTGTTGGTGCCGCTCGCGGTGCTCATCGCTTGCGCTCCCAGTAACTCGGGCCGACGG
Organism: Kitasatospora sp. NPDC059646; assembly: GCF_042734615.1. NCBI lineage: Bacteria > Bacillati > Actinomycetota > Actinomycetes > Kitasatosporales > Streptomycetaceae > Kitasatospora > Kitasatospora sp. NPDC059646. The sequence goes on along the minus strand of NZ_JBHWDS010000046.1, from coordinate 59,857 downwards.
GCTCGTCGAAGTCGCCGGTGGCGACCAGGAAGCCCTGCTCATCGGTGGTGATCTTCAGCTGGGGCAGCGGGTGGCCGGCCGGGCCGAAGATGACGCGAGCGCCGTCCGCCAGGTCGAAGGTCGACTGGTGGCAGGGGCAGAGCGCGTGGTGGGTCTGCTGCTCGTACAGCGAGATCGGGCAGCCGACGTGGGTGCAGATCTTCGAGTAGGCGAGGATGCCCTCGAAGCCCTTGTCCCGGGACTTGGCGTCCTTGATGTCCTCCGGAGCGATCCGGACGAGCATCAGGGCGTCCTTGGCGATCTGCTGCTGGAAGTCCTCGTCCGACTCCTCCAGGCCGTGCGGCTTGGCGAAGGTCAGCGAGCCCTGGATGATGTCCTCGGGCTTCATCGGCTGGTCGGTGTTCATGTTGACCAGGCGGATCGGCTCGGCCGGCTTGGCCTCGGCCCAGCCGGTGTGCAGGAGCTTGTCCTCGGGCAGCGGGCCCAGGTCGCGCAGCAGCACCACGCCGGACAGCGGCACCAGGGCCATCGAGCCGAGCAGGGTGTTGCGGATCATCTTGCGGCGGCCGAAGCCGGACTCCGCGGCACCGGTCTTGAACTGCTCGATGACGTCGTTGCGGACCTCGTCCGAGGCCTCGATCGGGTGACGCTCGGCCGGCAGCTCGTGGTCCGACATCAGGGTGCGGGCCCAGTGGACCGCGCCGGCGCCGATGCAGAACAGCGCCACGCCGAGGGTCATGCCCAGGGCGAAGTTGAGGGCGCTGACCTTGCCCAGCGGGAAGATGTAGACCAGCTTGTCGGCGTCGATCGACGCGTAGGACGCGATGAAGCCGATGGTCGCCAGCATCGACACCACGAACATCAGCGACACCTGACGCTCGGCCCGCTTGGCGGCCCGCTCGTCGATGTCCGTCCGACGCGGCTCGTGGGCCGGCAGGCCCGGGTCGGCGAACGGGTCGTCGTGGGTGACGACCTCAGTGCCGTGGGAGGCGGCGTGCGCCTCCGGCAGGTTCTCTGACATGTCGTGGCTCATGACTTCTTGGCCTTGGTGGTGTGGGCGGCGACCCAGATCGCGATCACGATCAGCGTGCCGAGACCGAAGATCCAGCTGAACAGGCCCTCGGTGAACGGACCGAGGCTGCCCAGCGCAAGACCACCGGGGTTGGGCTCGTCGTTCGTGCTGCGGACGAAGGCCACGATCTCGCGCTTCTGCTCCTCCGGCATGGTGGTGTCGGGGAACGACGGCATGTTCTGCGGGCCGGTCTGCATGGCCTCGTAGATGTGCTTGGCGTCCACGCCCTCCAGGGACGGGGCGTACTTGCCGTCGGTCAGCGCGCCGCCCTTGCCGGCGAAGTTGTGGCACTGGGCGCAGTTGGTGCGGAACAGCTCGCCACCCTTGGCGACCTGCTCGGCGTTGGTGACCTTGTCCTCGGACGGCTGGTACTGGTCCGGGGTCGGAACGACCGGGCCCGGGCCGATCGAGGCCACGTAGGCGGCCAGCTGGTCGATCTCGGACTGGGAGTAGACGGTCTTCTTGCGCGGGACCTGCGCGCCCGGCTGCTGGGCCGGCATGCGGCCGGTGCCGACCTGGAAGTCGACAGCAGCAGAGCCGACGCCGACCAGCGACGGACCGTCAGAAGTGCCCTGGCCGTTCAGGCCGTGGCAGGAGGAGCAGCCGACGGCGAAGAGCTTCTTGCCCTCGTCGATGGCGAGCGACTGCGAGGAGCTGTCGGCCTGCGCCTTCTCGGCGGGCGCGAAAGCGGCGTACAGCCCCCCGGTGGCCGCCAGGGCGAGAAGTAGAACGACGACCGCCGCCAGTGGGTGGCGCCGTCGTGCGGAGAGCTTTTTCACGGAATAACCCCGGTGTCAGGATCTGGTCGGCAGCAGCCTGCCCCCGACTCCCACGCGTCGAGGTGACGCCGGGTCAGGGGCGGGGCGGCTGTTACTTGATCAGGTAGATGGTCGCGAACAGGCCGATCCACACAACGTCGACGAAGTGCCAGTAGTACGACACCACGATCGCCGCAGTGGCCTGCTCGTGGGTGAAGCGCCGCGCCGCGTAGGTCCGGCCGAGGACCAGCAGGAAGGCGATCAGACCACCCGTCACGTGGAGTCCGTGGAAGCCGGTGGTCAGGTAGAACACCGTGCCGTACGGGTCGGAGGACAGCGACAGGCCGTCCTTCTTGACCAGGTCGGTGTACTCGAAGATCTGGCCGCCGATGAAGATGGCGCCCATCACGAAGGTGATCACGAACCAGGAGCGCAGCTTCTTCACGTCACCGCGCTCGGCGGCGAAGACGCCGAGCTGGCAGGTGAGCGAGGAGAGCACCAGGATCGTGGTGTTGACCGAGGAGAAGGGCACGTTGAGGGCATGGGCCTTCTCGTGCCAGAACTCGGCGCCCTTGACCGAGCGGAGGGTGAAGTACATCGCGAACAGGGCCGCGAAGAACATCAGCTCCGAGCTCAGCCAGACAATGGTTCCCACGCTGACCAGGTTCGGCCTGTTGACCGCTCCGTGCGCGTGTCCGGTTTCTGTTGCTGTTGCTGTCGCCACGACGGACATTATGTCGGTCCCTTATTCCGTCTTCACGCCGGGGGGTCTCCCTCGGAGTGTCCGGTGCGTGAGGTATGCCCGCCTCGCGCCCCGCCCGTTTTCTGACGGTTGTTCGGATCGGGTGAGGGAAGTGGGCCGCGGGGGTGAGGCCGTGGCGCGGCGGCTTGAGCGAGATCGCGTCGGGGTCTCTCCAGGACGGGCCCGCCGGAGTAGCATCCGTCCCAGGACGTGGTCCGGGTCACACTGGGCCGTTCGGTCGGGGCCCGCGCGCCGTCGCGGTCCGCGCGGACACATATAAGAGGACGAGCACCAGGAAGCAGGGGACATGGCGCAGCACTCCGACGAGACGCTCACCGTTCTCGTCTACAGCGACGACCGCAACACCCGTGAGCAGGTGGCCCTCGCCCTCGGGCGGCACCCCGCCGGGGACGTCCCCGCCGTGGAGTACCTGGAGTGCGCCACCGCCGCCGCCGTGCTGCGGGCGCTGGAGAAGGGCGGCGTCGACCTGTGCGTCCTGGACGGCGAGGCGGTGCCCGCCGGCGGACTCGGCCTCACCCGGCAGTTGAAGGACGAGATCTACGGCTGCCCGCCGGTGCTGGTGCTGATCGGCCGCCCGCAGGACTCCTGGCTGGCCGCCTGGAGCCGGGCCGACGCCGCGATCTCGCACCCGGTCGACCCGGTCGCGCTCGCCGAGGCCGCGACCACGCTGCTGCGGGCCCGGCTCGCCCGGCGGGCGCCGGCCGCGCACTGAGGCGCGTTCCGCCCGGGCGTCCCACCAGGCGTCTCAACTGGAGAGAAGGGGACGGCAACTCCGGGCGGCCGTCCCCGCTCGCTCGATAGGCTGACTCCATTCCTCTGCGACAAGACGAGAGCTGGAGACGGCCATGGTGAACGTGCACTCTGCGAACGGCGGTAGCGACCCCGCGCAGGTGGTCCGCACCTGGCCCGACCTGCTGAGCGCCCTGCTCCGCGGCGAGGACCTCGCCCAGGCCGACACCGCCTGGGCGATGGACCGGATCATGAGCGGCGAGGCCAGCCCGGTGCAGGTGGCCGGCTTCCTGATCGCGCTGCGCGGCAAGGGCGAGACGGTCGAGGAGATCGCCGGCCTGGTCGAGACGATGTACGCGCACGCCGTGCCGCTGGACATCCCCGGCCCCGCCGTGGACATCGTCGGCACCGGCGGCGACCGGGCCAAGACCGTCAACATCTCCACCATGTCGGCGGTGGCCGCCGCGGCGGCCGGCGCGAAGGTGGTCAAGCACGGCAACCGGGCCTCCTCCTCGGCGTCCGGCTCCTCGGACGTGCTCGGGCGGCTCGGCATCAACCTGGAGCTGTCCGCCGAGCGGGTCGCGGCGGTGGCCGAGGAGGTCGGCCTGACCTTCTGCTTCGCCGCCAAGTTCCACCCGTCGATGCGGTACACGGCGCAGGCCCGGGCCGAACTCGCCGTCCCCACCGTGTTCAACATCCTCGGTCCGCTCACCAACCCGGCCAAGGTGGGCGCCCACGCCGTCGGCTGTTTCGACACCCGGCTGGCCGGGCTGATCGCCGGCGTCCTCGCCCGTCGGGGCGGGCAGGGGCTGGTCTTCCGCGGGGACGACGGACTCGACGAGCTGACCATCACCACCACGTCCCACGTCTGGGTGATCCGGGACGGCGAGGTGACGGAGACCCGGTTCGACCCGCGGGAGGTCGGCATCGAGCTGGTCGGGATCGAGGCGCTGCGCGGCGCCGACGCGGAGTTCAATGCGGGCGTCGCCCGGCGGGTGCTGAACGGCGAGCGCGGGCCGGTGCGGGACGCGGTGCTGCTCAACAGCGCCGCCGCGCTGGTGGCGCTGGAGCTGACGGACGCGCCGCTCGGCGAGCAGCTCGGGGCGGCGATGGAGCGGACGGCGGCGGCGATCGACTCCGGGGCGGCCGGGGAGCTGCTGAAGCGCTGGGCCGAAGCCACCCACTGAACGTCAACGGTCCGCCCGGGGAAGGCGATTGCCCTTCCCCGGGCGGACCTCGTCGTTCCCGGGCAGGGGAGTGACGGGGTGTGACGCCGGGTGTCCACGGGGCGGACACGGGGCTTGAGTCGGCGCGGCGCTCGTGTATCGTGCTGCGCAGGTCATGAGTGGCAGCGACAAGCCCCAGCTTGCTGTCCGGCAACCCTCCGTCCGTGGCGGGGTGCCCTGGGTGAGGACCGGGCTGCGTGGCGATCCGTCCGCGCGGCAAGCGCGGACTTCCGGCGTCGCACCCCCGGGGTCCTTGTCCCGTGGAGGAGTGCACCCGTGTCCGTGACCACCGAGATCTGCGAGCCGCTGGCCGTGCTGGGCCGGGACGTCGAGGTTCCGCTGGCTTCCGGGGAGAAGGTCGGGTACGCGGCGCTGGACTACGCGGCGAGCGCCCCGGCGCTGGCCCGGGTGTGGGAGGACGTGGCGGCGTACGCGCCGTACTACGGGTCCGTGCACCGGGGCGCCGGGTACCTGTCGCAGCTGTCGACCGACCTGTTCGAGCAGAGCCGGCGGACCGTCGGCGAGTTCCTGGACCTGCGGGACGGCGACCAGGTGGTGTTCACCCGGGCGACCACCGACTCGCTGAACCTGCTGGCCGGGGCGGTGCCGGCCGGGACCGAGGTGTTCGCGTTCGAGACCGAGCACCACGCGTCGCTGCTGCCGTGGCGCCGCGAGGGCCTGACGGTCCGTTACCTTCGGGCGCCGCGTTCGCACGCCGAGGCGGTGGCCGCGCTGGAGGAGGCGCTGCTCGGCGCGGCCGAGGGTCCGAAGCTGTTCTGCGTCACGGGCGCGTCGAACGTCACCGGCGAGCTGTGGCCGGTCGGGGAGCTGACCGCGGTGGCGCACCGGTACGACGCCCGGGTGGTCCTGGACGCGGCCCAGCTGGCGCCCCACCACCGGGTCTCGGTGCGGGAGTTGGACGTCGACTGGATCGCCTTCTCCGGCCACAAGCTGTACGCGCCGTTCGGCGCCGGCGTGCTGGCCGGCCGGTCGGACTGGCTGGACGCGGCCGAGCCGTACCTGGCCGGCGGCGGGGCGAGCCGGACGGTGGCGCGGGAGCTGGACGGGTCGGTCGCGGTGGAGTGGCACACCGGCCCGGCCCGGCACGAGGCCGGCTCGCCGAACGTGATCGGCGCGTACGCGATCGCCTCGGCCTGCCGAGCGCTGACCGAGGCGGGCTTCGACGAGCTGGAGGCCCGGGAGCGGGCCCTGGTGGCGAAGCTGACGGAGGGTCTGGCGGCGATCCCCGAGGTGCGGGTGCTCAGCCTGTTCGGCGAGGACGCCGACCGGGTCGGCGTGGTGTCGTTCGTGGTGCGCGGCTGGAACAGCTCGCACTTCTCGGCGGCGCTGTCCGCCGAGTACGGCATCGGCGTCCGGGACGGGCTGTTCTGCGCGCACCCGCTGGTGCGGACCCTGCTCGGCGGCGAGGACGCCGCGCCGAGCCAGTGCGGGGCCCCGGAGCCGTCGTTGCCGGGGGAGCGCAGCCTGAACGCGATCCGGGTCAGCTTCGGCGCCGGCACCCCCGTCGAGCACCTGGACCGGTTCCTGGCGGCGGTCCGTGACCTGGTCACCGACGGCGCGCGGTGGAGCTACCGCAACGAGGGCGGGCGCTGCGTCGCCACCGAGCAGATCGAGCGGGGCCGGCAGCGCTGAGCGGCTACTCGTCCAGGCCGAGCGAGAACGCGGCCTCCAGGTCGTGCTGCGAGTAGGTGCGGAACGCGATGTGGGTCTCGGTGTTGGAGACGCCCGGGATCTTGTTGAGGCGGCCGGGGATCACCTCGGCCAGGTCCTCGTGGTTGCGCACCCGCACCATCGCGACCAGGTCGTAGGTGCCGGTGACGGAGTAGACCTCGCTGATGCCCTCGATGGCGGCGATCGCCTCGGCGATCTCGGGGATCCGGTCGACGCTGGTGTTGATGAGGACGATCGCGGTGATCACTGAGCAACTCCTGTTCGAGAAGGTGCGCCCAGGGTATCGCCCGCCGGACGGGCGGCCCAGGCGAACAGCCAGCCCGTCACGAAGCCGATCACGTGCACCAGATAGGCCACCCCGCCGCCGCCGGAACCGACCGACCAGCCCTGCAGCGCGAACCACAGCCCGAGCACCAGCCAGGCCGGCAGGCGCAGCGGGAGGAACAGCAGCACCGGCACCAGCGCGGTCACCCGGGCCCGGGGCCACAGCCGCAGGTACGCGCCCAGCACCCCGGCGATCGCACCGGACGCGCCGACCAGCGCCCGCATCCCGTCCGCGGTGTGCGCCTCCGCCACGGCGTAGCCGTAGGTGGCCAGGTAGCCGATCGCCAGGTAGCCGGTGAGGAAGCGGAACCGGCCGAGCCGGGCCTCCACGGCCGGGCCGAAGACGAACAGGAACAGCAGGTTGCCGGCCAGGTGCAGCCAGCCCGCGTGGACGAACAGCGAGGTGAGCACCGACAGTTCGGGAACCTTGCCGGGCGTGGGCGGCAGCACGCAGCCCGCCGCCGCCGGGGGCAGCGCGGAGAGCTGATCGGCCGTCAGGGGGCGGCCGCCCAGCAGCTCGGCGGGCACCGCGCCCCAGCGGTGCTCGTAGCGCTGCTCGGCGCACGCGCGGGCGTCGCCGCTGCCGTACCGCGGATTCGGGCCGGACGGGCCGACGAGCAGGACCAGCGCGGACAGCGCGATCAGCAGGTAGCTGACGACCGGGGTGCGGGCGGCCCGCTCGGCCGCCGGCGAACCGGCCCGGGCGGGGGCGGAGAGCACCATGCCGGTGAGCATTCCTCGGGGGCGCACCCGCGACACCGGGCGCTGCTCCGTCCGGGTGAGCGTCCGGGCTGTGGACCGGTGACCCGGCCCCCGGGGCGCAGGCAATAGGCTGGAGGCCCGGAAACCGGGACCAGCCGAGAGGGACCACTGATGACCATTGCCGCGCCGACCGCCGAAACCCGCTGGCGCTGCACCCTGTGCGGCAACCTCACCCGCTTCGACGTCACCCGCTCCTCGCGGGTGATCGACTTCCTGCACTTCGACCTGTCCGGCGACTCCAAGGTCGAGGAGACCCAGGTGCTCTCCGAGACCATCGAGTCGGTGCGCTGCCGCTGGTGCAACGCCGTGGACCAGGTCGAGCTGGTGGCCCGCCCCGGCGCCGAGGAGCTCACGGACGGCGCCCCCGAGCAGGGCTGACGCACTTCCACCGCCCCGCGTCCCCGTCCGTCCCCGGACCGGGGCGCGGGGCGGACTCGTCGGCGGGGTGCTGTCGGTGCGGCACGGTAGACGGGACAATTGCAAGCAGCGGCGGATTCCATCGCCCCGGCACCCGCCGGGGCCCGCCCCCGGACCAGGATCGGAGCCGAGAACAGTGGCGGAGGCAGCGAACGCGCCCGCGGGCACGGACGGGACCGCGCCCGCTCCGGTCCGGCGGACCGACGGGACCGCGACGGCCGAGGCCGCCCCGGGCTCCGAGGACGGCAACGGCGAGATGGCCGTCCGGGTGCTGCCCGAGGGCGTGCGGCGCCGGGTGGTCGGCATCGCCTCCGACGCGCTCGGCGGCATCGCGGCCGGCGAACTGCCCGCGGCGCTGCGCCCGTACGCCAAGTTCACCGCCGCCCGGCGGGCCAAGTACGCGGCGACCGCGCTGGCCGCCGCGCTGGAGTCGGACCCGGCGTTCCGGCTGCGGATAGCCGAGCGGCTGCGGCTCGGCCAGCCCGACCTGGTGCGCGCGCTGGAGGCGGGCACCGTGCCGGCCGCCGCCGATCCGATGGACGTGGCCGCCGCCGCCTACCTGGTGCGGCCGGCCGGCTGGTCCCGGCTGGTCGAGGAGGCCGGCGAGCAGGCCGAGCGGGTCGACGCCGAGGGCGTCGCCGCCGAGGCGGTCCGGCTCGCCGAGAAGCTGCAGGAGGAACTCGCCGAGGCCCGCTCCGCCGCCCGCGGCGAACTGGAGCGGCACCGCGCCGAGTCCGAGGGGGTGCGCCGGGAGGCCGACTCGCTGCGCAAGAAGGTCCGCTCGCTGGAGGCCGACACCCGCCGGGCGCAGGCCGAGAGCCGCCGGCTGGCCGCCGAGCTGGAGGCCGCCCGGGCCGCCGCCGCGACCGAGCGCAGCGCCGCCGAGAGCGAGGCCCGCCGGCTGCGGCACCGGGTCGCCGAACTGGAGGCCGCGGTGGAGAACGGCCGGCGCACCGCCCGGGAGGGCCGCAGCGTCGAGGACATGCGGCTGCGCCTGCTGCTGGACACCGTGCTGCAGTCCGCGCAGGGCCTGCAGCGGGAGCTGGCGCTGCCGGTGACGGCACTGCGCCCGGCCGACCTGGTGGAGGCGGTGGAGCCCGGTTCGGCCTCCCCGCACGACGTGGCCCGGCGCGGCCTGGCCGAGGACGACCCGGCGCTGCTGGACCAGCTGCTGGCCATCCCGCAGGTCCACCTGGTGGTGGACGGCTACAACGTGACCAAGACCGGGTACCCGCAACTTCCGCTGGAGCAGCAGCGGTTGAGGCTGCTGGGCGGTCTGGCGATGCTGGCGCAGCGGACCCAGGCGGAGGTGACCTGCGTGTTCGACGGCCAGGACCTCGACGTGCCGGTGATCATGGCCCCGCCGCGCGGCGTGCGGGTCCGGTTCAGCCGGACCGGGGAGACCGCGGACGAGCTGATCCGCCGCCTGGTGCGGGCCGAGCCGCAGGGGCGGCCGGTGGTGGTGGTCTCCACCGACAAGGAGGTCGCGGACGGGGTCCGCAAGGCCGGCGCCCGTCCGGTGGCCTCGGTGCTGCTGCTGAACCGGCTGTCGCGCAGCTGACCGGACTGACGGCAGGTCAGGGGCGTTCGGGCGGCCGGAGTGTGTCGGTGTGGTGAAGGGGCCGGGGAAGCGGATCCGGGAGCCTCCGGGGAGTGGACGCGGGGGCGGGGACTTCACTAGGGTCTGGCGTCAAACCTATATTCCGGACTATCGCCCGAACAGGTGAGTCCAGCAGGAAGAAGGAGCCCCCCTTGGCCTCCCACCGCCGTCCCAAGCAGCCGAGTCGCGCCCGGGTGACCGTGCTCACCGCTGCCGCCGCGACCGCGGTCGCCCTGTCGGCCCAGGTGAGCGCGCACGCCGCGCCGGCCCAGCCGAACAAGGACGAGGTCAAGGCGCAGGTCGACAAGCTGCTGGAGGAGCAGGAGCAGGCCGCCGAGAAGTACAACGGCGCCAAGGAGAAGGCCGACCAGCTGCGCAAGCAGGCCGACCAGCTGCAGGACCAGGTGGCCCGCGGCCAGGAGCAGTTGACCGAGCTGGCCTCCGGGCTGGCGGCGGTGGCCGGCGACCAGTACCGGCAGGGCAGCGTCGACCCGTCGATGCGCCTGATGCTCTCCTCCGACCCGGACAAGTACCTGGACCAGGCGTCCTCCTTCGACCAGGCCGCCAGCACCCAGGCCGAGACCCTTCGGTCGCTGAAGGACCAGCAGCGCCGGCTGGACCAGCAGAAGCAGGAGGCCGCGGCCGTCCTGGCGGAGCTGGACAGCTCCACCCAGGCGCTCAACGACGCCAAGAACGACGTGCAGAACAAGCTGCAGCAGGCGCAGAAGCTGCTCAGCCAGCTGTCCGCCGCCGACCGCGCCGCGATCCTGCGCGGCGGCGACGGCGCCGCCTCGCGCAGCTCGTCCCGGGTCGACCCGGCCAGCCTGCCGCCGGCCAGCGGCTACGCGGCGACCGCGGTGTCGGCGGCGCTCAGCAAGCAGGGCTCGGCCTACGTGTGGGGCGCGACCGGCCCGAACACCTTCGACTGCTCCGGCCTGATGGTGTGGGCGTACGCGAAGGCCGGCGTCTCGCTGCCGCGCACCTCGCAGTCGCAAGCCTCCGTCGGCACCAACGTGGGCAAGGACTGGCACAACGCCCAGCCCGGCGACCTGGTCATCTACTACAACGACGCGCACCACGTGGGCATGTACATCGGCAACGGCCTGGTGGTGCACGCGCCGCGCACCGGTGACGTGGTGAAGACCATGAAGGCCGACACCCTGCCGATCCTCACCATCCGCCGGGTCTGACGCCCCGAAGAATCGGACATACGCCCTATAGGGCGACAACTGACGCAACGTGACACGCCCGGACGGGTCGAGATCCTGCTGTGATCTACGACACGTCCGGGCGTTGCGTTTCTGCGCCGAATGGAGGGAAAAGCTGCGCGCTGCGCAACGAATCCCTTACTTTCGGTCAGTTTCCCAATCGAAATTGACTCAGAATCAGATTTTTTTCTGACAAGGATTTGAACGGATCACGGATCGGTTACTAGGGTCGTGCCTCGACCGCCGCAGAGTCGATCGCCCATGGGGGGCGACGGCGGAGGTCGCCGCCGAGTCCGTGACGCAGCGGGCGGGTCGTCAGAACGCGATCCGCCGACGGGGATCCCCTGCGGGGGTGCTGTCGAACGGAGCCGGGGAACCACGTTCCCCCGGGGTGAATCGGCGCCGGGTCGGCCGCGACAGCGGGCGGTGAGGCGCCGTAGGGCATCTCTTCCGGCCCGAACCCGTCAGCTCACCCGGTAGGCGGTGTGAGGAAGAAGGAGTCCGCCTTCGTGGCGTCCCATCGCCGTCCCAAGCCCGTCGGCCGTGCCCGGGTCTCGATTCTCACTGCCGCTGCCGCCACCGCCGTGGCGCTGTCCGCCCAGACCGGTGCGCACGCCGACCCGGCCCCCACCAAGGACCAGGTCAAGCAGCAGGTCGACCAGCTCAACGAAGACGCCGAGGTGAAGACCGAAGCGCTCAACGCCTCGGTCGAGAAGCAGCAGAACCTGCAGAAGCAGGTCTCCCAGCTGCAGGACCAGCTGGCCCGCCAGCAGGACCAGGTGACCACCGTCCAGGAGAGCCTGGCCACCATCGCCGCCGAGCAGTACCGCAGCGGCAACATCCCGCAGACCATGCAGCTGATGCTGTCCAGCAGCCCCGACACCTTCCTCGGGCAGGCGGGCGCGCTCAGCACCGTCGGCGCCACCCAGGCCGACCTGCTCAAGAGCTTCAAGGCCGAGCAGGCCAAGCTCGACGGCCAGCGCAAGGAGGCCGAGCAGAAGCTCGCCGAACTGGACACCACCACCAAGGCCCTCAAGGCCGAGAAGGAGGACGTCCAGGCCAAGCTGGCCAAGGCGCAGGAGCTGCTCAACACGCTCACCCAGAAGGAGCGCGACGAGCTCGCCGCGGCCGAGGCCAAGGCCGCCTCCGAGTCCCGCAGCCAGGCCGAGCGCGCCTCCCGCGACACCGTCCGCGCCGACCTCGCCGCCCCGGCCCCGGCCGGCTACGCCGGCGCCGCGATGAGCGCCGCGCTGTCCAAGCTCGGCAGCTGGTACTCGTACGGTGCGGCCGGGCCGACCACCTTCGACTGCTCCGGTCTGATGCAGTGGGCGTACGCCCAGGCGGGCGTGTCCATCCCGCGCACCTCGCAGGCCCAGGCGGGCGCCGGCACCAGCCTCGGCACCAACATCGCCAACGCCCGGCCGGGCGACCTGATCATCTACTACGGCGACCAGCACCACGTCGGCATGTACGTCGGCAACGGGCAGATCGTGCACGCCCCGCACACCGGCGCGCAGGTCCGCTACGAGTCGGCCACCGTGATGCCGATCAACAAGATCGTCCGGATCTGACGGACCGTCGGAGCCTCCGGCCCGGTACCCCGCGCGGGGCGCCGGGCCGTTTCCGTTCCCGGCGGGCTCGTTCCGGTGTCCGATTCGCGGTCAAATATTCGGTGCTGTCGGGGTTTGGACTGGATCCGTCCGACTCGCTAACCTCTGCCCCGGCCCCCCGTGCGGACGGCCGCCCGACCCGCGGGCGGCGGCGGAGGCCGGCCGCAGGAACGGAGTCGTCGCACGTGTCCGTGCACCGTCGCCCCCCACTGCCCGGTGTCCAGCGCCTCGCCCGCGTCCTGGCGCTCACGGCCGCCGCGGCCGGCGTGCTCCAGCTCGGCGTCGGCCCGGCCACCGCCACCCCGGCCGACCCGCCGGACCGCGGCGAGGTCAAGGCGCAGGTCGACCGGCTGTACGAGGAGACCGAGCAGGCCTCCGAGAGGTACAACGCCGCGCTGGAGCAGCAGAAACGGCTGCAGGCCGAGGCCGGCGCGCTCCAGGGGCAGGTCGCCGCCGGACAGGACGAGCTCAACCGGCTGCGCGCCGACCTCGGCGCGGTCGCCGCCGCCCAGTACCGCTCCCAGGGCATCGACCCCACCGTCCGGCTGATGCTCGACAACGACCCGGCCGCCTACCTGTCCGGCGCCCGCTCGCTCGGCCAGGCCACCGAGCGCCAGAACGACATCCTGCGGGACCTGCGGGAACGGCAGCGCCGGCTCGACCAGCGCCGCCAGGAGACCACCGCCAAGCTCGCCGAACTCGAACAGGCCCGGGACCGGCTGGCCGCCGCCAAGGAGGAGGTCCGCAGCCGCCTCGCCCAGGCCCAGCGGCTGCTGGGCCGGCTCGGCCCTGCCGACCGGGCCAGGCTCGCCGACGAGGACGCCCGGGACGCCCAGGCCCGCGCCGCCCGCGGCGCCGACCGGCTCGACCTCGGCGACCAGCCCCCCGCCTCCGAACGCGCCGCGGCCGCGCTGCGCGCCGCCGTCTCGAAGATCGGCTCCCCGTACGTGTACGGATCCACCGGGCCGGGCACGTTCGACTGCTCCGGTCTGATGTACTGGGCGTGGCGGCAGGCCGGAGTGACCCTGCCGCGGACCTCGCAGGAGCAGGCCTCGGCCGGCCGGCGGGTGAGCCTCGCCGAAGCCCGGCCCGGAGACCTGGTGATCTTCTTCAAGGACAGGCACCACGTCGGCATGTACGCCGGCGGCGGTGTCGTCGTGCACGCGCCCCACCCCGGCGCCCGGGTCCGCTACGAGAGCGTCAGCGCGATGCCGGTCAACTCGGTGGTGCGGGTCTGAACCAGCACGAGCCCCTGGTCACCGACCTGCCGCAGGCCCCGCGGCGGGTCGGTGCGCCGCTGTCCCGGCGGGCCGCCCTGCTGGCCGCCGCCGGGTGCGCCGCCCAGCTCTCGCTGCCCCGGGTCCGGCCCGCCGAGCGGCCCGGCGCGGCCGCCGCCCCGCCCGGCCCCGGCACGCCGGCCGGCACCCGGGAGGCCGTCGCGCGGGCGCTGGCGCAGCGCGCGGAGGCGATCCTGCTGCGCGACCCCGGCCGGCTGCCGACGGCCCCGGGCGCCGAGGAGGCCGACCGGGAGCTGCTCGCCCGGACCGCCGCGATCCGGTTCACCGAGTACACGCTGCGGCCGACCACGCTGACCGAGCCCGCACCCGGCGTGGACCGGCTGACCGTCGGCGCCGAGCTCGGCTACCGGATCTCCGGCGTGGACGACTACCCGGCGCTGCTGGAACGGCAGGTCGAACTCGTCCGGGACCGGACCGGCTGGCGGGTGGCCCGGGAGGTGCCGACCGGTGCCGCCGCGCCCTGGGACCTGGGCGCCGTCCACTCCGCGAGCGGGCAGCACTGCCTGGTGCTGGGCCTCGGCGAGGACGCCGGACTCGCCGACCTGGCCGCCCTCGCCGACCGCTCGATGCCGGTCGTCGAATCCGTCTGGGGGCCCTGGAAGCCCGGCCGGCTGCTGCTCGAACTACCGCTCACCGTCCAGCAGTTCGCCCGCCGGATGGACGTCTCCGCGGACGCCTACCAGGGGATAGCCGCAGTCACCCTGGCGGTCGGCGGCGCGCCGACGCACACCCCCGCCGACCGGATCGTGGTCAACCCCGACGCGTACCGGCAGCTCAGCGACCTCGGGCGGCGGGTGGTGGTCACCCACGAGGCCACCCACGTCGCCACCCGGGCCGACACCAGGCCGTGGACGCCGCTGTGGCTGTCCGAGGGCGTCGCCGACTACACCGGCTACCAGGGCGCCGGGCGGACCGTCCGGCAGATCGCCCCCGAACTCGCCAAGGACGTCCGGGCCGGGCGGCTGCCCGGCGGACTGCCCGCCGACGACGCGTTCACCGCCGGCTCGGCCGGCATCGCGCAGGCCTACGAGCTGTCCTGGCTGGCCTGCGACCTGATCGCCCGGCGGTACGGCCCGGAGCGGCTGGTGGCCCTGTACCGGGCCGTCGGGCAGAACGGCAGCGGCGGACTCGAACGCGCCTTCCGGGCCGAACTGGGCCTGGGCGTCGCCGAGTTCACCAAGGACTGGGAGGCCGAGGTGGCCACCCTCGGGGCCTGACCGGCTCAGCCCGCGAGCGCCCGCTCCAGGCCCGCCGCGTCCAGGAAAGCGGTGTGGGTGCCCGCCGTGGTGCAGGCGAACGCGCCGGCCGCCGCGCCGGCCCGCATGCACTCCTCGACCGGGCGGCCCGCCAGCCGGCGGTGCAGGAAGCCGGAGACGAACGCGTCGCCCGCGCCGTTGCTGTCCACGATCGGCGCGCCCGGGTCCACCGCCGGGAAGTGCCGGGGCGCCTCGTCCTCGCGGGTGAGCAGGAACGAGCCGTGCGCGCCCGCGGTGGCCACCACCAGTTCGGCCCGGCCCTGTTCCAGGACCGACCGCATCACCGCCTCGGGGCGGTTGGCGAGGCGCGCAGCGGACAGGAACACCACGTCCGAGCGGAGCGCGTAGTGGCGGTGGTGCTCGTTCTCGCCGTCCCAGGCGTGCAGGTCGGTGGAGCTGGAGCGGCCGAGGCGTTCGACGTCCGGGTACATGTCCCGGTTGACGCCGGTGATCGACAGGTGGACGTGGCGCGAGCGCTCCAGCAGCGGCAGCCAGAACTCGCGCGGCAGCCGGGCGTCCGCCGGGTGGCGGCCGTCGTAGAAGGAGAACCGCAGGCCGTCCGCGTCGACCAGGTTGACGCTGCGCGGGGTGCCGGCCGGGGCGGGCAGGTGGCTGAAGTCCAGGCCGCGGCGGGCGTACTCGGCCAGCACCAGGGCGCCCTGCGGGTCCTCGCCGAGGAAGTCGGCGAGCTTGGTGCGCAGGCCCAGCGCGTGGCAGGCGAGTGCGACGCCGTTCCCGGTGTGCGCCGGGTAGTCGAGGACCGGGGGCACGCCCACCGAGTCGCGGCCGGGCGGGACCTCCAGCCGGTCCACCCGCACGATGGTGTCCACGCCGACGCCGCCGACGATCAGGATGTCGTAGTCGATCATCCGGCGATGGTGGCAGCCAAAAGCACTGCCCTGCAAGCGCTTTCAGAAACTTGCAGGGCAGTGGGAGGGCGGGTGGAGCGTCAGGCGCGGTCCGCCGGGGTGAGGTCGTCCAACAGGTCCTGCTCGTAGGCGATGCCCGGCCGCACCGGGTACTGCGGGCTCACCCGCCCGGCCGGCAGCACCACCGTGGTCAGCGCCTCGCGCCGCCGGGTGGAGCGCCACAGCCGGTACGCCGACAGCACGGTGGCCGCGAGCAGCACCAGGTTCCGGGCCGTCAGCACCAGCACGCCGGGCAGCTCGCTGCGGTTCACCATGCCGAACATCACCGGGAACTCGAAGGTGGTCAGCACCGTCGCGACCAGCACCAGCACCGCCACCGGCCGCTGGCTGCTGCCGCGCACCGTCAGGCACACCGCCGCCAGTCCGACCAGCCAGATCATGTACTGCGGGCTGATCACCCGGCTGGTCGCCGTGAAGACCAGCAGCGCGCACAGCGCCGCGTCGAAGGTGGTCGCCGAGGTCCAGCGGGCCGCCCGCAGCCGCCAGACCAGCAGCCAGCCGAAACCGGCCACCGTCATCCCGACCATCACCTTGGAGATCACCGGCACCCACGGGCCGAGGAACTCCACCGAGCCGTAGTTCATCGTCACGGTGCCGTTCCACGACCCCGCCAGCTTCGCGAAGTGCAGCGGCAGCGCGCCCAGCGACTCGATCTCGATCCCGCGCTCCGACTGGAACTTCAGGAACTCGAACGCCCCGTTCATGCCCGCCGTCAGCAGGAAGCCCAGGGCCGCCGCGAACGCCGCCGCCGAGGTCCACGCCCGGCGGGTGCGGCGGCCGCGCGGCGTGCCGATCAGGGCCAGCAGCGGCCAGATCTTCAACAGGCCGCCCAGGCCCAGCAGGACGCCGCTCAGCACCGGGCGGCGCAGCGCCACCAGCAGGCCCGCGACCGCCAGCGCCGTCACGATGATGTCGTACCGGCAGTACACCGTCGGCCCGAGCAGCGGCACGCCCACCACCCAGTACCAGGCACCCAGGTAGCTGCGGCCCCGGCGGGTGCCCGCGCGCATCAGCAGGCCCATCGCCGCGGCGTCCACCACGGCGCACACCACGAAGAACGACACCAGGTACGACCAGGGCAACAGGCCCGGCAGCAGGATCACCAGCGCCGCGCCCGGCGGGTACTGCCAGGTCACGTCGTCCAGCGGGAACGTGCCGGTGCGCAGCACCTCGTACCAGCTGTGGTAGATCACCGAGACGTCCGCCGTCACGTCCGTGCTGGCGATCCGCAGCACGCCGGTGACGACCAGCACGAGCAGTGTCCGGGAGACCGTCCAGCCGGCCGCCAGGGCCCACAGCGGACGACGGCTCGGCACGGAACCGGACGAGGCAGACAGCGCCGGGGGCTCCGAACTGCCGGGCCGTTCGGCCTGGGCTGACTCCACTACGCTCCTTCGGGTCGTCGCGTCGTACCGGTACCTGGCACGCGCGCCGGGGGTACCGGTAAGGACCACCAGGACACCGCATCGGTTGCGGCGGTGTCCTCAAACTTCTCCGAACCGTGTCCGAACCTTCCGGTCCTGCGACGGTCCCGCCGCGCCGCCGCCGGCGGGTACGGGCCGCGTTCCCGGGGGACGGGCACGGTGACCTATCGTACGGACCACTCACAGGTACTCCGAGCACCCCCTGACCGAGCGAGCCGCGGCACATGAACAGAACCCTCATCGTCACCAACGACTTTCCGCCCAGGCCAGGCGGCATCCAGGCGTTCGTCCACAACATGGCCGTCCGGCAGCCCGCCGGGTCGGTCGTGGTGTACGCCTCCACCTGGCGCGACGGCCGGGAGGTCGCGGAGTTCGACGCCGCCCAGCCCTTCCCGGTCGTCCGCGACCGCACGAGGATGATGCTGCCCACCACCCGGACCACCCGGCGGGCCGTCGAGATCCTGCGCGCCGAGAAGTGCACCTCCGTCTGGTTCGGCGCCGCCGCCCCGCTCGGGCTGATGGCCCCCACCCTGCGCCGGGCCGGCGCCGAGCGGCTGCTCGGCATGACCCACGGGCACGAGGCCGCGTGGGCCCAACTGCCGGTCTCCGCACAGCTGCTGCGGCGGATCGGCGGCAACACGGACGTCCTCACCTACCTCGGTGAGTACACCCGCTCGCGGATCGCCCGGGCGGTCGGGCCGCGGGCCGCCGCGCGGATGGTCCAACTGCCGCCCGGGGTGGACGAGTCGACCTTCCGGCCGGACTCCGGCGGGGACGCCGTCCGGGCCCGGCTCGGCCTGACGGACCGCCCGGTGGTGGTGTGCGTCTCGCGGCTGGTTCCCCGGAAGGGGCAGGACACGCTGATCCGGGCCTTCCCGCAGGTGCTCGCGGCGCAGCCCGACGCGGTGCTGCTGATCGTCGGCGGCGGGCCGTACCGGGGCGAGCTGGAGAAGCTCGCGGACTCGGTCGGCGTGCGCTCCTCGGTCGTCTTCACCGGCGCGGTCCCGTGGGAGGAGCTCCCGGCGCACTACGGGGCCGGGGACGTCTTCGCGATGCCGTGCCGCACCCGCCGGGGCGGGCTGGACGTCGAGGGCCTCGGGATCGTCTACCTGGAGGCCTCGGCGACGGGGCTGCCGGTGGTCGCCGGGGACTCCGGGGGCGCGCCCGACGCCGTGCGGGAGGGGGAGACGGGGTTCGTGGTGCCCGGCAAGGGCGGGGAGGGCGTCCTGGCGGAGCGGCTGGTGCGGCTGCTGGGGGACGCGGAGCTGCGACGGGAGATGGGGGAGGCCGGGCGCAAGTGGGTCCACGACGCCTGGCGCTGGGACATGCTGGCGGAGCGGCTCACGGGCCTGCTGGAGGTGCGGTAGGGCGGGCGCGACGGGGCGCGGGGGAGTGGCCCCGACGCGCCCCGGTTCTCCGCGTCCGCCGGTCCGCTACTTCGTGTAGAGGGCCTCGATGTCGGCGGCGAAGTCCTTGAGGACGACGTTGCGCTTGAGCTTGAGGGACGGGGTGAGGTGCCCGCTGGCCTCGGTGAAGGTGGTGGTGAGGAGGCGGAACTTCTTGACGGCCTCGGCGTGGGAGACGGCCTGGTTGCCGTCGTCGACGGCGGCCTGGAGGGCGGCGAGGAGGTCGGGGTCCTCGCGGAGGTCGGCGACGGTCGCGCCGGCGGGCTTGTTGTTCAGGGCCTTCCAGCGGGGGAAGAAGTCGTCGTCGACCGTGATCAGGCAGGCGATGAACGGCTTGCGGTCGCCGACCACCATGACCTCGCCGACGAGCGCGTGGGCGCGGATGCGGTCCTCGATCACTGCCGGGGCGACGTTCTTGCCGCCGGCGGTGACGATGATCTCCTTCTTGCGGCCCGTGATGGTGAGGTAGCCGTCGTCGTCGAGGGTGCCGATGTCGCCGGTGGCGAACCAGCCGTCGCGGAGGGCCTCGGCGGTGGCGGCGGGGTTGTTCCAGTAGCCGGTGAAGATGTTCGGGCCCTTGAGCAGGACCTCGCCGTCCTCGGCGATGCGGACCGCGGAGCCGGGCAGCGGCTGGCCGACGGTGCCGATCTTGGCCCGGTCGTTCGGGTTGAAGGTGGTGGCGGCGCAGGACTCGGTGAGGCCGTAGCCCTCCAGGACCGTGAAGCCGATGCCGCGGTAGAAGTGGCCGAGCCGCTCGCCGAGCGGGGCGCCGCCGGAGATCGCGGTCTTGCAGCGGCCGCCGAGCGCGTTGCGCAGCTTGACGTAGACCAGCTTGTCGAAGACCGCGTGCTTGATCCGCAGGCCGAGCGAGGGGCCGCCGGCGTCGAGGGCGCGGCTGTAGGCGATGGCGGTGTCCGCGGCGCGGTCGAAGATCTTGCCCTTGCCGTCGGCCTGGGCCTTGGCGCGGGCGGTGTTGTACACCTTCTCGAAGACTCTGGGGACGCCGAGGATCAGCGTCGGTTTGAAGGAGCCGAGCTCGTCGGTGACGTTCCGGATGTCGGAGACGTGGCCGAGCTTGACCGGGGCGATGGCGGCGGCGATCTCGGCGATCCGGCCGAGCACGTGGGCCAGCGGCAGGAACAGCAGCACCGAGGACTCGCCGGTGACGAACAGCTCGGGCATCCGGGCGGTGACGTTGCCGAGCTCCGCGAGGAAGTTGCCGTGGGTGAGCTGACAGCCCTTGGGGCGGCCGGTGGTGCCGGAGGTGTAGACGAGGGTGGCGATCGAGTCGGCGTTCGCGATCACGCGGCGCTCGGCGATCACCTCGTCGGCGACGTCCCGGCCGCCGCGGACCAGCGCGGCGATGCCGTCGCGCTCGATCTGCCAGGCGTGCTTGAGCTCGGGCAGCGCCTCGCGGACCTGGGCGACCACGGCGGCGTGCTGGTCGGTCTCGGTGATCACGGCGAGCGCGCCGGAGTCGCCGAGGATCCACTGGACCTGCTCGGCGGAGGAGGTCTCGTAGACCGGGACGGTGATCGCGCCGGCGGTCCAGATCGCGAAGTCGAGCAGCGTCCACTCGTAGCGGGTGCGGGACATCACGGCGACCCGGTCGCCGGGGCCGACGCCGGCGGCGATCAGGCCCTTGGCGGCGGCGTGCACCTCGGCGAGGAACTGGGCGGCGGTGAGGTCCTGCCACTGCCCGTCGGCCTTGCGACTGAGCACAGCGACGCCCGGGTGCCGCTCCGCGTTCTGGTGGACCAGGTCGGCGAGGTTGCCCTCACTCGGGACCTGGTAGCGGGCCGGAAGGCTGAACTCCTCGAGCAAGACTGCTCCTCGTCTGCGACGCTGCGGGACGACTGGACGTTACTGCTGGGTAGGTGAGTTCGACCAGAGGGGTCGGCCTCGTTGTTCCAATCGTCACATCGCAGGTCGGACGTGGGACGGACCGAAGGGAACCCTACGGCAGTCCGCAGGTGACCCGCCGGTAGGTGCCCCGCGCGGGAAGCGCGCGGCCCCGCCCGCGATAGCCTCTGCTGGGCGAACAGCAGCACAGGGAGATCGCGGAGGCCGCAATGGCGGAGCACACCAGGTCGAGCATTGTCATCGACGCCACCCCGGCCGAGGTGATGGCGGTGATCGCCGATTTCGCCGGCTACCCGGAGTGGACCGACGAACTGAAGGAGATCGAGGTCCTGCAGACCGGACCGGACGGCCGCGCCGCCGAGGTGCGGCTGCTGCTCGACGCCGGCGCGATCCGCGACGAGCACGTGCTCGCCTACACCTGGGACGGCGACCGCGAGGTCGGCTGGACCCTGGTCAAGAGCCAGATGCTGCGCGCCCTGGACGGCTCCTACCGACTCGCCCCTGCGGGCCAGGGCCGCACCGAGGTCACCTACCAGCTGGCCGTGGACGTCAAGATCCCGATGCTCGGCATGATCAAGCGCAAGGCGGAGAAGGTCATCATCGACCGGGCGCTGGCCGGCCTGAAGAAGCGCGTCGAGGGCTGACCGGGCCCGTGGCCACCCGCACCGTACTGATCAGCGGACCGGAGTCCGCCAGGATCGCCGCCGCCACCGCCCTGCACCACGCCCGGCAGGGCAGCGAGACCCTGCTGCTGGCCGCGGACGACCCGCACCGGGCCGTCGACGACCTGCTCGGCGTCCGGCTCGGTTCCGAGCCCGTCGGGCTGGAACGGTGCCTGGCCGCCGTCCGGATCGACGAGCAGGCCGCGTTCCGCTCCGCCCTGGACGGCTACCGCGACCGGCTCGCCCCCGCGCTCGACCTGGTCGGCGCCCAGCCGCTCGACCCCGAGGAGCTCACCCCGCTGCCCGGCACCCGCGCCCTCGCCCTGCTGCGCGCGCTGGCCCGGGCCGAGGCCGAGGTGCTGGTGGTCGCCGCCCCGGCGCCCGCCGAGCTGATCGCCACCCTGGCCCTGCCCGCCCAACTGGAGCGCTACCTCGCCAGGTTGCTGCCCGAACAGCGCCAGGCGGCCCGCGCGCTGCGCCCGCTGCTGGCCGGCCTGGCCGGCGTCCCGATGCCCACCGACAAGCTGTTCGAGGCCCGGGCCGCCGCCTCCGCCGCGCTGGCCGAGGCCGGCGCCGCGGTCACCGCGCCCGGCACCACCGTCCGCCTGGTGCTGGACGCCGCCCGCCCCGCGCCGCGCGCGCTCGCCCGGATCCGGGCCGGGCTCGCCCTGCACGGCCTGCCGCTGGACGCGGTGGTCGCGCACGGCGCGCACCCCGCCTCGGCGGTCGACTCCCCGGACCCGTGGCTGGCCCGCACCGCCGCCCGGCAGCGCGAGCAACTCGCCGACCTGGCGGCACAGTTGGACGTCCCGCTGCTGACCGCCCGGCAGCCCGACGGCAGCCTGGAGGCGCTCGCCGAGCAGCTCTACCGGGCCGGCGCCCCCGGCGTGCCCGCGTCCGGCGAGCCCTGGACCGAGGACCGGCTGGCCGCCGAGAACCTGCTGATATGGCACCTCCCGCTGCCCGGCGCCGACCGCGAGGACCTCGAACTGCTGCGCCGCGGCGACGAACTGGTCCTCGGCGCCGGAAGCTACCGGCGGGTCGTGGCACTCCCGTCCGCGCTGCGCCGTTGCACGGTCAGCGGGGCCGGCCTGGTCGACGGGACGCTGTCGGTGCGGTTCACCCCCGATCCGGCACTGTGGCCGCGCGGGCAGCGGGATCCTTCGGACGGGAGCGTGTGATGGGTACGGAACAGCCGGGCGGGACGGGCGACTTCGCGCCGCTGGTGGAAGAGGTGCGGAAGTTCGCTACCGCGCTCGGCGGCAAGGCCGTCGAGATCGGCGGCCGACTGCGCGAGTCCAACCCCGAGGTGTACGGCCACCTGGCCGCCGCCGGCGGGGAGCTGCTGGCCGCCTACCGGGCCGCGGTGGCCGGCCACGAACAGCGCTGGTCGGCGCCCCAACACGCCGAGACCGAGCGGGTGGACCTCGACGGGGCCGAAGGGGCCTCCGACAAGTAGTTAAGCCGGTGCTTCGTCAGCGTCACGTTATGGTTTCGAGCCATCACCGAACGGGACGGTCGATATGACTTCTGAAGGCATACGGCCAAGTTCGCCGCGAAATGCCTTCGGATAATGTAGGCCGGACTGTGTACGTGGGCACCCCTCAGCCGGTACCGTTTCCCGCTGAGCGGGAACGAGTGAATAGCTGAGGGACACATGGCTCTGACCATCGGCGTGGACGTCGGCGGTACCAAGATCGCAGCAGGCGTGGTCGACGAGTCCGGCGAGATTCTGGCCAAGACCCGGGTGCCCACCCCGGCCGACCCCCAGTGGGCGGTCGACGCCATCGCCCAGGGCGTACGGGAGTTGAAGGAGCAGTACCCCGACGTCGCCGCCGTCGGCGTCGGCGCGCCCGGCTTCGTCAGCCGGGACCGCTCCACCGTCCTGATGGCGCCCAACATCGCCTGGGAGAACGAGCCGCTCAAGCAGCGCGTCGAGGAGCTCACCGGCCTGCCCACCGTGGTGGAGAACGACGCCAACTGCGCGGCCTGGGCCGAGTTCCGGTTCGGCGCCGCCGCCGAGTACGAGGACATGGTCCTGATCACCGTCGGCACCGGCATCGGCGGCGGCATCGTCCTCGACGGCCGCCTGCACCGCGGCCGGTTCGGCGTGGCCGGCGAGATCGGCCACCTCAACATGGTCCCCGACGGCCTGCCCTGCGGCTGCGGCGGCCACGGCTGCTGGGAGCAGTACGGCTCCGGGCGCTCGCTGCGGCGCTACGGCCGCGAGAAGGCCGCCGCCGACCCGATCGCCGGCAAGCGGATGCTCGAACTCAACGACGGCGTCGCCGAGACCATCCGCGGCATCCACATCACCCAGGCCGCGGAGGAGGGCGACCCGCTGGCCCTCTCCTGCTACGCGGAGATCGCCGACTGGCTCGGCCGCGGCATGGCCGACCTCGCCGCGCTCTTCGACCCGGCCGTCTTCGTCCTCGGCGGTGGCGTCTCCGACTCCGGCCGACTGCTGCTCGACCCGGTCGCGGCGGCGTTCGGCACGTACCTGACGGGCGGTCCGGCGCGGCCGAAGGCCAACGTCGTGCTGGCGTCGATGGGTTCGGCGGCGGGCATCGCCGGGGCGGCGGACCTGGCGCGCAGCTGAGTGCGGTGAACCGCCGGGCACCCGCTCGGTCGGGCCGCAGGCGCCCGCGCGTCGTGGCGCGTGGCGCGATCCGGTCGACGGGTGCCTTCCGCCCCGCGCGGTTCCCCGCGCCCCTGGTGGTGCTTTCCCTCCGCCGCACGTTACTGTCTGTCAGGTGACGGACACTGATGTTGCGTTGGCGTCCTCCGGGGTGGAGCCGGACGGCGCGCGGCGGGTGCGGGTGATGAGTTACAACGTGCGGTCGTTGCGCGACGACCGCGCGGCGGTGGCCCGGGTGATCCGGGCGTGCGATCCGGACGTGGTGTGCGTGCAGGAGTCGCCGCGCTACTGGAAGAGCGAGAAGGCGGCGGCCTGGCTCGCGCACCGGACCGGGATGGTGATCCTGGCCGGCGGCGGCCGCGTCGCCGCGGGCCCGCTGCTGCTCGGCAAGCTGCGGGTGGACGTGGTGGAGCTGCGGGACGTGCTGCTGCCGAAGATCCGGGGGCTGCACGCGCGCGGGTTCGCGAGCGCGCTGCTGCGGATCGGCGGGTCGCGCCCGTTC
This sequence comes from Kitasatospora sp. NPDC059646, assembly GCF_042734615.1. Lineage (NCBI taxonomy): Bacteria > Bacillati > Actinomycetota > Actinomycetes > Kitasatosporales > Streptomycetaceae > Kitasatospora > Kitasatospora sp. NPDC059646. Next base: position 35,718 of record NZ_JBHWDS010000046.1, on the reverse strand, counting down.
TCGGTGACCAGCTGCCACCTGAGCCTTCAACCCGAGGAACGGCTGCGGCAGTTCGAGCTGCTGCGGCGCCACCTCCGGCCCGGGGAGCCCTCGGTGGTGGCCGGGGACTTCAACGAGCCGCCGGAGGGCCCGGGTTGGCGGGCGCTCGCGGAGGAGCTGACGGACGCTCACGCGAAGGCGCCGTGGGGCGGCACGCTCACCTCGGTGCCGGCGCTGCCGTACCAGCGGATCGACGGGGTGTTCGCCACGCCCGACATCGACGTGCTGGGCTGCGGAGTGCCGTACCCGCTGCCGGGCGTCTCGGAGGCGGACCTGCGGGCGGCGACCGACCACCTGCCGGTGCTGGCGGCGCTGCGGATCCCCGCGCCCTGACGGGCCGTGCGGGCCGGGGCCGAGCGGTCGTCGGCCCCGGTGCCCGGCGCGGGCGTCAGACGACGGCGCCGCCGTTGGGGTCCTCGGGCTCGTCCTCGTCGCGGTCCTTCATCCGGGAGACCAGGGTGGCGAAGCCGCCGAGGAAGGCGAGGCCGCCGACCCAGGCGGGCCAGCCGGAGACCTCGCGCCAGACGACCGCGTCGAACAGGATCAGCGCCGGCCCGCCGAGGACGGCCAGCCAGGCGAACTTGGCGGTGGTGTCGGCCGGCGGGAGCGGCGGGGGCTCCGGCGGGACGAAGTGGTCCTCGTCCTCGTCCTCCGCGAGCGAGTAGTCGCGCGGGCCGCCGTCGGCGGGGCGGGGGACCGGGCGGGGCGTGAAGTCGCCGAGGCCGGTGGGGCCGGTGGGCGCGCTCGGCCGCCGGACGGGCCGCTCGGGGACGTTCTCCGCGTCGGGCCAGACCGGGTCGGTGGCGTCCACCGGCTCGTCGAACTGGGCGACCAGCGCGGCGAAGATCGCGTCCTGCTCGGCCTGGCTGCCGGCGGCGGGGCGCCGCGGGGCGGGCTCGGGCGCGGCTGCTTCGGCGGACTCGGCCGCCTTCGGGTCGTCGCGGGGCAGGTCCTCGTCGTCGTTCGCCTTGCTGGTCTCGTTCACTATCGGCCTTTCAGCCCGAGTGGTTCCCGGCATCGACCGCCGCTGCCGGTGCCAGCCGCCGGACGAAGTCGAGGCTCGCCTCGAAGATCAGACCGGCGTCGTGGTCCAGCGTGGCCACGTGGAAGCTGCGGTCGAGCAGCAGCTCCGTCACATCGGTCGAGGATATCCGGGCGAGCACCATCGCCGAGTTGCTCGGCGAGACCACGTGGTCCTGCGGACTGTGCAACAGCAGAACGGGTTGGGTGACGGCGGGCATTCCCGCCTGAACGCTCTTCCACAGCCTGGCCAGTGACCAGGCGGCGTGCAGCGGAACCCGGTCGTAGCCGACCTCGACCGCGCCGGGCAGCGCGATGTCCCCGGCGACGCCGGGCAGCGACGGCACCAGGTGGCGGAGCACCGGAAGGAGTACCGTCCCGGGGTTGTCGGAGCGCACCGACGGGTTGACGAGCACCAGTCCGGAGATCCGGTCGCCGTGCTTCTCGGCGAGCTTGAGGGCCAGCGCCGAGCCCATCGACAGGGCGCAGACGAAGACCTGCTCGCAGCGGGCGGCCAGTTCGGCGAGGGCGGCGTCGGCGGTGGCGAACCAGTCCTCCCAGCGGGTCGCCCCGAGGTCCTGCCAGCGGGTGCCGTGGCCGGGCAGCAGCGGGGCGGCGACGGTGAGCCCGGCGGCGGCCAGGTGTTCGGCCCACGGGCGCATGGACTGCGGGGAACCGGTGAAACCGTGGACGAGCAGCACGCCGACCGGACCGCCGTCGTGGCGGTACGGCTCGGCTCCCGGCAGCAGCGGCATCGGCAGGACTCCTGGAAGTGCGGGGCAGGGTGAGGGTGGCTCGATCGTCCCACGGGCGGCAAGCCCCGTACAGAGGCCCTGGGCGGGGCGGACGGATCGCCGGTGCACGGGTGCGCGGGCGCAAGCATTAGGATCGTCCGGTCCGCACAACAGGAGGCCCCGGTTGTTCTACCGACTGATGAAGATGATCGTCGCGCCGCTGCTGCGGATCTTCTTCCGGCCGTGGATGGAGGGCGAGGAGAACATTCCGGACGAAGGTCCGGCCATCCTCGCCAGCAACCACCTGTCCTTCTCGGACTCGTTCTTCCTACCCGCGCTGCTCAAGCGGCGGGTGACCTTCATCGCGAAGGCCGAGTACTTCACCACGCCCGGCATCAAGGGCCGGCTGACCGCCGCGTTCTTCAAGGGCGTCGGCCAGCTGCCGGTGGACCGCTCGGGCGCCCGCGGCGCCGGCGAGGCCGCGATCCGCAGCGGCATCGCGGTGATCGAGCGCGGCGAGGTGTTCGGCGTCTACCCGGAGGGCACCCGCTCGCCCGACGGCAAGCTGTACCGCGGCAAGGTCGGCGGCCTGGCCCGGGTCGCGCTGGCCACCGGCGCGCCGGTGATCCCGGTCGCGATGATCGACACCGAGAAGGTGCAGCCGCCCGGCCAGGTGATCCCGAACTTCGGCGTCCGGCCCGGCATCCGGATCGGCCGCCCGCTGGACTTCTCCCGCTACCAGGGCATGGAGAACGACCGGTTCATCCTCCGCTCGGTCACCGACGAGGTGATGTACGAGATCATGCGGCTGTCCGGCCAGGAGTACGTGGACATCTACGCGACCGCCGCGAAGCGCCAGCTCGCGGAGGAGAAGAAGGCCGCCGACGCGGACCGCAAGGCGCAGCAGAAGGCCGAGAAGCAGGCCGCCGCCGAGCAGGCCGCAGCGGAGAAGGCCGAGCAGGCGGAGAAGGCAGCCGAGCAGGCGGGGAAGTCCGAGCAGGCGGAGAAGGCAGCCGAGCAGGAGAAGGACGCCGGGGCCTGACCGGCCGTCAGGGGGGCTTGCAGTGCAGGAGCACAGACCCGTCCCGGCCCGGTCCGGGAACGGCAGGCCGGCCCCGTCGGGGCCGGCCGCGGCCGTGGTGGCCGGCGGGATGTCGGTGGAGCTGCCGATGTGGCGCGCCATGGGGTACTTCCGGGTGCTGGCGCTGGGCTACGCGGTGCTGCGGTTCTTCACCGCGTACCGGGAGTTCCTGCACCCGGTGTCCGGCTGGATCTACCTGGGCGCACTGACCCTGTGGACGCTGGCCAGCACCCGGGCGTTCGCCGGCCCGAAGCGCTGCACCTGGGCGGTGCTCGGCACCGACCTGCTGTTCGCGGTGTTCGGCATCGTGATGAGCGGCTTCATCGACACCCCCGCCCGGGTCCACGCCGGCGCGCCGACGCTGCCCACCATCTGGGCGGCCGGCACCGTGCTGGGCTTCGCCGGCAAGGGCGGCTGGCGGCCCGCCGCGTTCGCCGGGGCGGTGATCGGCGCCGCCAACATCCTCGGCCACGGCGGGATCAGCCCCGACAACCTGCACAACATCGTGCTGCTGCTGGTCGCGGGCTGCGCGATCGGCTACGTCATCGAACTCGCCCGGGCCAGCGAGGCGGTGCTCACCCGCGCCCTGCAGGTGGAGGCCGCCACCCGGGAACGCGAACGGCTGTCCCGGGACATCCACGACGGCGTCCTGCAGGTGCTCGCCCTGGTGCACCGTCAGCAGGGCGACTCCGCCGAGCTCGGCCGCCTGGCGGGAGAACAGGAACGGGCCCTGCGCGCCCTGATGACGGGCACTCAACTGCCCGAGCAGGCCGACGGCGAGGCGGACCTGCGCCCGCTGATCTCCCGGCACGCGGACGAGCGGATCAGCGTCGCCGCACCCGCCACGCCGGTGGTGCTGCCCGCGCAGGTGGCCGCCGAACTGGCCGCCGCGGTGGCGGCCGCGCTCGACAACGTCCGGAAGCACGCGGGCGACGGCGCGCGGGCCTGGATCCTGGTGGAGGACGAGCCGGAGGCCGTCACCGTCTCGGTCCGCGACGACGGCCCGGGCTTCCCCGCCGAGCGGCTGGCGCAGGCGCAGCGCGACGGCCGGCTCGGCGTGGCGCAGTCGATCCGCGGCCGGATGCTGGACCTCGGCGGCAGCGCCGAGCTGTACTCGGTGCCCGGCCAGGGCGTCGAGGTGGAACTGCGGTGGCCGCGGAGGGGTGGCGATGACTGAACAGCCGGTGCGGGTGATGGTGGTGGACGACCACCCGATGTGGCGCGAGGGCGTGGCCCGGGACCTGGCGGAGGCCGGGTTCGCGGTGGTGGCGACCGCCGGGGACGGTGAGGAGGCGGTGCGCCGGGCCCGGGCCAGCGCCCCGCAGGTGGTGGTGCTGGACCTCAACCTGCCGGCGCTTCCCGGCGTGGAGGTGTGCCGCCAGGTGGTGGCCGCCGACCCGGCGGTGCGGGTGCTGGTGCTGTCCGCGAGCGGCGAGCACGCCGACGTGCTGGAGGCGGTGAAGTCCGGGGCCACCGGCTACCTGGTGAAGTCCGCCGGCCGCGAGGAGCTGATCGACGCGGTGCGCCGCACCGCGGTCGGCGACCCGGTCTTCACCCCCGGGCTGGCCGGACTGGTGCTCGGCGAGTTCCGCCGCCTGGCCACCGAGCCCGGAACGCCCGCGCAGCCGGCCGCGCCGCAACTCACCCCCCGGGAGACCGAGGTGCTGCGGCTGGTCGCCAAGGGCCTGTCGTACCGTCAGATCGCCGACCGCCTGGTGCTCTCGCACCGCACCGTGCAGAACCACGTCCAGAACACCCTGGGCAAGCTCCAGCTGCACAACCGGGTCGAGCTGGTGCGGTACGCGATCGAGCAGGGGCTGGACGAGGAGCTGGGCTAGGCCGAGCAGCGGTCGCCGACCGAGGTGGTGACGGGGTGGAAGGTGTCGTTGATCTCCTCGTTGGTGAAGTCGGTGAGCCCGAGGTTCTCCTTGAGCGTGGTGGTCCAGTCGGTGTCGTTGAGGTAGTCGGCGATCGCCTGGCGCAGCAGCTCGCAGGCCTTCCGGTGCCCCTTGGGCAGCATCATCATCAGGTACTGCGGCCGGCCGATCCGGGCGTTCCGCGGTACCCGGTAGGCGTGCGAGGTGCCGGTTCCGGAGTTGACCGCGATGCCCTGGAGGACCACGAAGTCGGCGAGCACGGCGTCGGCGGTGCCGTCGTCGAGGCGGTCGATGCAGCCGCTGAGGTCGGTGGCGGTGACGGGGGGCCGGCCGCCGTTGGCGACCAGCGTGTTGTAGGCGGTGGTGTACTCCTGCGCGCAGACGGCGAGCGGGCGGAGGTCCTCGGCCTTGTTGACCTCGCGGCTGTCGGAGGCCTTCAGCAGGACGCCGAGCGGGGTCTGCAGGTAGGGGCCGGCCAGGTCGAAGTCGTTCTTCAGGCTGTCCTGTTCGGAGATGTCGGCGATCACCAGGTCGACCTTGTTGTGGTTGGTCTTCCCGTCGAGGAGGGCTTCCTTCCAGTTGGCGGTGGTCACCGGCAGCGAGGTGAAGTCGCGGTGCAGCAGGCCCTGCACCACCTTCTGGGCCACGTGCGGTTCGAAGCCGACGTAGTCGCCCTTGCCGGTGAGGACGGACATGCCGGGGCGGCCGTCCTTGAAGCCGATCTTGATCGGGTCGGCGTCGAACGGGTCCGGCTTGCTGTCCTCGGAGCAGCCGAACGCGGCGGCGGACAGCAGGAGCAGGCAGGCTGCCAGGCGGGCGGGGCGCGGTATGTGCACGGGAACTCCTATCGCTCGAAGTCGACGCGCTGGGTGTCGATGTGCCGCCTGCACGCGGACTCCCCGTTCAGGCTCAGGGTGATGCGCAGCTTGGACTGGCCGGCCGGGACGGCGACGGACAGCGGCCGGTCCAGCGGCTGCCAGGCGGTGTGCCCGCCCGGTTCGGCCTGGAGGGCGATCAGCAGGCCGGGGCAGGCCCCCTGGCCGGGGTCCGGATCTGTCAGCGCGGGGTGCAGCACCAGGCGGGTCGCGTCGGCCGGGACGTCCACCTCGGCCCAGGACGGGTCGGTCGGGCCGAACTCGGTCTTCGACCAGACCACCGCCCGACCGGGCAGCGGCGGCGGGTCGTCCGGCAGTGCCGCCGTCACCACGCCTGCGGCGGCCAGCAGGACGGCCCCGGCCGTGAGCACCGTCCAACGCCGGGGCGAGCGCCCGTAGGAGAGGGGGGAACGCGAGCGCTCCACCTCCTTCCGGGCCAGCTGGGCCAACTGGGGTTCGACGCGCCCGAGTTCGAGCAGCAGGCGATCCGGGCTGCCACTGGTCAGGGCCTGCGCGGCCAGGTCGAAGAGATCGCCGCGGGAGAGGCGTTGCGGCGACTGCGTCGAGAACTGGAGTACCTCGGCGATCACCACCAGGTCGGCGCGCTGGCTCGCGCGCAGCCCCGGGGCGCCCTGCGCCTGGGCGAGGAACCCCACCCAGGCGCCGCGCAGTTGGTGGCCCATGGTCCAGGTCAGCCAGTCGTGCAGGTGGGAGATGGCGGCGGCGGGCTGGGCGTGGTCCTCGGCCAGGTACTTGGCGATCCGCCGGGCGGAGCGCGCGAGGTTGTTGGGGCGCACTTGGACGACGTAGCCGGTGTGTTCGGCCAGGTACTGTTCCAAGTCGGTGAGTGGCTCGGCGAGTTCGTACCAGCCCGACAGGATGCGCTGCAGCATGTGCCGGGTCTCCCTGGTGCAGCGGTCCATGTCTCACCCCTCCGGGTCGATGTGCAGCAGCTGTGCGAGGTCGTCGAGGGCCTGTTGCGGGCCGCAGATGGTGAAGGCGGCGTTCAGCAGGGCGCGCAGGGCGGTGGTCGGGTCGCGGTGGTTCAGGCAGGCGGCGGCGATGCCGCTCAGGTGCAGGAAGGCGAGCGCGTTGTAGGGGACCCTGATGCCCGCCGTCGGGCCGAGTTCCGCGTTGACGTACTGGATCAGCGCCAGGCGGGCCGGCGGATCCTGGAGCAGGTCGACGTCGGCCAGCAGGCGGGCGCAGGCGTGGGCGGTGACTTTGCGGCCCGGCGGCGCGGGCGGGCGTTCGCCGAGCAGGGGGAGCAGGGCGGAGACCGGGGTGATCCAGCCGCCCCTGGTTTCGGAGGTGTGCGCGGTGGCCTTCACCACGCCGATCACCCGGCCGTTGCCGTCGATCGCCATGCTGCCGCTCAACCCGAAGGGGATCGAGCCGAGTTGGACCCGGAGGCCGAGCCCGGAGGGGCCCGCCACGGTCAGCTGGGCGGACTCCGGGCCGACCTCGTGGGTCACCTCGTTCACCGCGAAGCCGTGCACCAGCGCGGCGGCGCCGTTCACGATGTCCCGGTCGGAGAGCGGCACCGAGGGTGCCCCCGCCAGGCCGGGGACGTCCAGCACCGCCAGGTCCGGCGGCGGGTGGGCGGCCGCGCCGGGCGGGCGTTCGGGCGGGGCCAGCAGGACCACCCGGGCCGGGTGCGCGGCGCCGGCGTGGCGGGCGGTGAGCGTCGGACGCCCGGCCACCACGTGGGCGCAGCTGATCACCCGGCCCGCTCCGAGGTGGAAGCCGCTGCCGAGGAACTCCCCGTCCGCTCCGGCCAGCCAGAGCGCGGCGGCCGGCGCGCCGTGCGCCGTCACTCGGCGGGGCGATCGTCCGGGCGCGACCAGCCGAGCCGCACCACCAGGCTGGCCTCGCCGGACGCCTCCGCCAGGACGCTGATCAACTGGCCGGATTTCACGCCCAGGGTGAGCCCGAACTCCACCTCGAAGGAGTCCGGGTCGCCGGCCTCCCGCGCGGTGTCCCGGGCCCACCGGCCCACCGCGCGGACCGTCCGCCGGACGTCGCCCAGGCTGTGCGTCACCGCCCGGGAGACCGCCCCCGCGTCCCCGGCCGTCGGCTGGGAGCCCGCGCGGACGGCCGCGTGCAGGACGGTGCCGTCGTCGAGGACGATCTCCACCGTGTCGTGCTCTGTCGAATGCGCCATGTCCCCCTCCATGCCCGCTCGCGAAGCAGGATATGAATATCAGTCAACTCCGCGTCCGCACTACGCATTTCAGGGGATGTTGCGGGTGCGGCCGAAGGGTCGGCCGTGCACTGCCGGGACGGTGCGCAGCAGTTCGGCGACGATCTCCACGCCGTCCCTGGTGAGCACCGACTCGGGGTGGAACTGGACGCCCGCGAAACCCGGGCCGCGCAGGGCGTGCACGTCGCCGGTACGCGGGTCGCGGGCCACCTCGACGCCCTCGGCGGCCAACCGCAGCGCCGCCGCATCGTCGCAGCGGGCCGTGAAGGTGTTGTAGAAGCCGACGGTGCGGCGGGTGCCGAACAGGTCGACGGCCTCCTGGGCGCCCTGGTACGGCACGGCCTTGCGGGCCAGCGGCAGGCCGAGCTGCGCGGACAGCAGCTGGTGGCCGAGGCAGACCGCGAGCAGCGGGGCGGTCCGGGAGCCGTCCCGGGCCGCGGCCAGGGCGTCCGCGACGACCGGGCGCAGCAGCGCCATCTTGGGGTCGGCCGGGTCGGCGGGGTCGCCGGGGCCGGGGCCGAGCACCAGCGGGCCGGGGTGGGCGGCGGCCCGCTCGCGCAGCCCGGGGGTGTCGTGGCGGAGCACGGTGACGGTGTGCCCCAGCGAGCGCAGCAGGTGGGCGAGCATCGCGGTGAAGGTGTCCTCGCCGTCGACCACCAGCGCGTCGCGGTCCTCGCGCGGCAGCGCGGGCTGCTGCAGCCGCAGCCAGAACGGGGCGAGTCCGGCCCGGCGGGAGTCCAGCGCGGCCTGCACCCGGTGGTCCTCGCCGAGCCGGGGCCGGGCGGCGGCGGCCTTCGCGGGCCGGCCCGGGCGGGCGCCGATCGCGGCGAGCACGCCGGCCGCCTTGGCGTGCGTCTCGGCGACCTCCGAGTACGGGTCGGAGTGCCGGACCAGGGTGGCGCCGACCCGGACCACGAGCGAGCCGTCGGCGGGGTCGATGTCGGCGGTCCGGATGCAGATCGGCGAGTCCAACTGCTGGCCGCCGCTGGCGGAGCGGCCGATCAGCGCCAGCGCGCCGGAGTAGTAGCCGCGCCCGCCGCGCTCGTACCGGTCGATGACCCGGGTGGCGTTCTGGACGGGGCTGCCGGTGACGGTCGCGGCGAACATGGTCTCCCGGAGCACCTCGCGGACGTCCAGCGAGGTGCGGCCGCGCAGTTCGTACTCGGTGTGCGCGAGGTGCGACATCTCCTTCAGGCGCGGCCCGAGCACCTGCCCGCCGAGGTCGCCGACCGCGCACATCATCTTCAGCTCCTCGTCGACCACCATGGTGAGCTCCTCCAACTCCTTCGGGTCGCGCAGGAATTCGAGGAGGGAGTCGGCGGTGGGCCCGGTTGACGGGTAGCGGTAGGTGCCGGAGATCGGGTTCATCACCACGGTGCCGCCGGACTGCCGGACGTGGACCTCGGGGGAGGCGCCGACCAGCACCCGGTCGCCGGTGTGCACCAGGAACGTCCAGTACGCGCCGCGCTCGTGCTCCAGCAGGCGGCGGAACAGGGTCAGCGCGGTGGCGGTGGAGAAGCCGTCCAGGGCGGCCCGGAAGTCGCGCCGGATCACGAAGTTGGCGCCCTCGCCGCGCCCGATCTCGTCCTCGATGACGGTGCGGACGATCTCGGCGTACTCCTCGTCGCCGAGGTCGAACCCGCCGCCGCGCAGCTCGACCGGCGCGTCCGGCAACGCGGCCAGCACCTCGGCCAGCGGCAGCGCGTACTGCTCGTCCACGGCCAGCGCGCGCAGCGGGGTGCCGTCCTGGCGGGCCGCGAAGCCGCGTTCGCGCAGCTGGGCGTACGGGACCAGGGCCAGCAGGTCGTGCCGGGGGCCGTCGGCGGGGACGCCGTGCCGGACCGGGAGCGCGGCGAGCGTGTCGTGCTCGGAGACGGTGCCGAGCAGCAGCTCGACGGTGTCCGGGGCGAGCCGGGGTGCGCGGCGGTGCAGCAGGGCGAAGGCGGGGGCGCCGGGCGCGGTGAGCCGGGCGAGCAGGTCGGCTGCGGTGGTGGTCACGACTGCGGTGGTCCTTCCGGGGGTTGGCTGCGGGCTCTGCCGCCGCCCTACGGGAAGGCCGTGACGCTGGACACAGACGCCGACGGCCGCCCCGAAGGGCGGCCGTCGATCGTCTCTAGGGACGCGCGATCCGTGGGCCGCCCAACGGGCTGGCCCACCACCAGGAGAAGGTGTGCGTCGCGGTCATGGAGCAGACCATAGCCCACCGGGCGGCGGGCCGGGGGGATGTCCACGACCTGTCTCACCCACCGGGCGGCGTCCCCAATCCGGTTGAGCGACCCCGTAGCCTTGCCCCTGTGACCGTGACTAACCACTCCTGGCAGTCCCTGCCCGCGGCGCAGCAGCCTGAATGGCCGGACCAAGAGGCTCTGCGCAAGACCCTTGCGGAGCTCGCCTCCTATCCGCCGCTCGTCTTCGCCGGCGAGTGCGACCAGCTGCGCGCCCGGCTCGGCGCCGTCGCGCGTGGTGAGGCGTTCCTGCTGCAGGGCGGTGACTGCGCCGAGGCGTTCGACGCCGTGTCGGCCGACCAGATCCGCAACAAGCTCAAGACCCTGCTCCAGATGGCGGCGGTGCTCACCTACGCGGCGTCCGTGCCGGTGGTGAAGGTCGGGCGGATCGCCGGCCAGTACTCCAAGCCGCGCTCGAAGAGCACCGAGACCCGGGACGGCGTGACCCTGCCGGTGTACCGCGGCGACTCGGTGAACGGCTTCGAGTTCACCCCCGAGTCGCGGATCCCCGACCCGGAGCGCCTGAAGCGGATGTACAACGCGTCCGCCTCGACGCTGAACCTGGTGCGCGCCTTCACCACCGGCGGCTACGCCGACCTGCGCCAGGTGCACGCCTGGAACCAGGACTTCGTGCGCAACTCGCCGGCCGGCCAGCGCTACGAGCAGCTGGCCCGGGAGATCGACCAGGCGCTGGCCTTCATGAACGCCTGCGGGGTGGCCCCGGAGGAGTTCAAGACGGTCGAGTTCTTCTCCTCGCACGAGGCGCTGATCCTCGACTACGAGACGGCGCTGACCCGCACCGACTCGCGCACCGGCGACCTGTACGACGTCTCCGGCCACATGGTGTGGATCGGCGAGCGCACCCGCCAACTGGACCACGCGCACATCGAGTTCGCCTCGAAGATCCGCAACCCGATCGGCGTGAAGCTCGGCCCGACCACCACCGTCGACGAGGCGCTCACCCTGATCGACCGCCTGGACCCGGAGCGAGAGCCCGGCCGGCTCACCTTCATCACCCGGATGGGCGCGGGCAAGATCCGCGACCACCTGCCCACCCTGGTGGAGAAGGTCACCGCGTCCGGCGCCCAGGTGGTGTGGATCAGCGACCCGATGCACGGCAACACCTTCGAGGCCTCCAGCGGCCACAAGACCCGCAACTTCGACGACGTGCTCGACGAGGTCAAGGGATTCTTCGAGGTGCACCGCGCGCTCGGCACCCACCCGGGCGGCATCCACGTGGAGCTGACCGGCGACGACGTCACCGAGTGCGTCGGCGGCGGCGACGAGGTGCTGGTCGACGACCTGCACCAGCGCTACGAGACGGCCTGCGACCCGCGGCTCAACCGCAGCCAGTCGCTGGACCTGGCGTTCCTGGTGGCCGAGATGTACCGCAACCAGTAGTCCCGGCCCGGCCGGTGTGACGAAGGCCCCTCCGTTTCCGGGTGATCCGGGACGGAGGGGCCTTCTTCGTACCCGGAGCACCAGGTAAGGTAAGGCTCAGTAAACAGCGTCGATGGTGGAAGGGGCCGCACATGTACGTGTGCATGTGCCATGCGGTCACCGAGGCCCAGGTCAAGCAGAAGATCGACGAGGGCGCCACCACCCCGCGCCAGATAGCCCGGGGCTGCAAGGCCGGCACCGACTGCGGTTCCTGCGTGCGGCGCATCCAGGCGCTGCTCGGCGAGCACGGCGCCCGCCCGTGCCCCACCGCCCGGCTGGCCCAGAAGCTCGGTCTGGCCGAACCGTCCGCCCCGCAGGCCGCCTGACCGGGTCAGCTCTCCGGCTGTTCGATCAGCTGCGCGATGTAGAGCGCCTCGCCGAGCTTGTCGAGCAGTTCCAGCTGGGTGTCGAGGTAGTCGATGTGGTGCTCCTCGTCGGCGAGGATGTCCTCGAAGATGTTCGCCGAGGTGACGTCGTTCTTGGCGCGCATCACCACGATCCCGCGCTTGAGGCGGTCGATCGCCTCCACCTCGATCTGCCGGTCGGCCTCGAACATCTCCTTGACGGTCTGCCCGATGCGGACGTGGAACAGCCGCTGGTAGTTCGGCAGGCCCTCCAGGAACAGGATCCGGTCGGTCAGCGTCTCGGCGTGCTTCATCTCGTCGAACGACTCGTGCCGGGTGTACTTCGCGAGCTTCGTCCAGCCGTTGTTCTCCTGCATCTTCGCGTGCAGGAAGTACTGGTTGATCGCGGTCAGCTCGGCGGTCAGCTGCTCGTTGAGGAACTCGATGACCTCGGGATCGCCCTGCATGGCCTGCCTTCCTGACGGGTAATTCCGGTCGGTGCCCGGTTGCCCGCATGGTGGCAGCCGCCGGGGGCGCAGTTCCAGTAAGTTCACGCTTACCGGCGGCTCGGAGATCGACATTTCCGTCTCGACGGCAATTCGCTGACCTGCGGCGATACCGCCCGGATTGGGCCGTTCGGGGGTATCTGCTCCGAACGCCTGCGCGGATTTGCGTCGTGTTGCCCCCCTCCGCCGGAACGGATTCCCGGCCGGCGGCGCGCGGTGGGGGCGCGCGCAGTTCGCGGACCGCCGTCTGTCACCATGGAGCCATGGGTCAGCACCAATCGGAACAGCCGCCGCCGTCTGACCCGAGGCTCCCGCCGGGCCAGCGCCGGCAGCGCGGCTGGCCCGTCCTGCACTACGGGCCGGTGCCCCGGTTCAAGCCGGACAGCTGGGACTTCCAGGTGTTCGGGGCGACCGCCGACGCGGAGAAGACCAGCTGGGACTTCACCGCCTTCCACGCCCTGCCCAAGACAACCGTCCGCGGCGACTTCCACTGCGTCACCCGGTTCTCCATGCTCGGCAACGAGTGGTGCGGCGTCGCCGCCCGGACGGTCCTCGACCTGGTCCCGCCCGCCCCGGGCGTCACCCACGTCATGGTGTGGGCCGAGTACGGCTACAGCGCCAACCTGCGGCTCGACGACTTCGCCGACCCGTCGACCGTGTTCGCCACCCACCACGACGGGCAGCCGCTCACCCTCGAACACGGCTTCCCGGTCCGCCTGGTGGTGCCCCACCTGTACGCCTGGAAGGGCCCCAAGTGGGTGCGCGCCGTCGAGTACATGCGGGCCGACCGGCGCGGCTTCTGGGAGGAGCGCGGCTACCACAACCGCGCCGACCCCTGGCAGGAGCAGCGCTACTCCTACCAGGAGCAGGAAGGCGACGGGCCGCTGCGCTGAGCCGCCCGACGGGGCGTCAGAACAGGCTGACGGTGATCGTCACCGTCGACCCCTGCGGGCGCGGCGTCCCCGCCGCCGGGGACTGCCCGGTCACCTTGCCCAGCGGGAGCAGGCCGGCGATCTGCGGCACGAAACCGGCGTCCTGCAGGGCCTTCGACGCGTCCTCCTTGGACATGCCGGAGACGTCCGGGACCGGGCGCATGCCCTTGGAGACGGTCAGCGCCACCGGCGAGTTCGGGGCCAGCGCCGTTCCGGCGGCCGGGTCGGTGGAGATCACCGCGCCCTTCGGCACCGTGTCGCTGAACTGCTCGGTGGTGGTGCCCGCCGTCAGCCGGGCGTCGGCCAGCGCCTTCGTCGCCTCCGCCACCGGACGGTTCGTCAACTCCGGCACCGGCAGCCGCTCGGGGCCGCGCGAGACGACCACCTTCACGGCGTCGCTCTTGCGGACCCGCGCACCCACCCCCGGGTCGGTCGAGATGACCTGCCCGGCCTGCACCGACTCGCTGAACTGCTGGCTGAACGAGCCGTGCAGGCCCTGCCGGTCCAGGATCGACGCGGCCTGCTGCTGGTTCTGCCCCAGCACGCTCGGCACCGTCGCGTACACCGCGCTGGACAGCGCGTACGTCACCCCGCCGACCAGCAGCACCACGGCCAGTCCCACCGCCGACCAGACCAGCGGCAGCCGGCCGCGGCCGCGTCCGGCGCGGCGTGCGGCCCGGCGGCGCGGGCGGGCGTCGTTGTCGTTCACCTGTCGGACCGGCGGCAGCAGGTCCGGCGGGACCTCCAGCACGCTGGTGCGCTCCAGGCCGGGCGGCGCGCTGATCACCGCGGTCGCCTCGCCCGGGCCGTACTGCGGGGTCGGCCGGCCGGACGCCGGCGGCTCCGCGTCCAACTGCGCGGCCGGCAGCGAGCGGCGGACCCGCTGCACCGCGGCCAGCAGCTCCACCGCGTCCCACGGCCGGGCCTGCGGGTCGCGGGCGGTGGCGGCGGCCACGATCGCGTCCAGCTCCGGGCCCACCGCCGGGGCGGTGCGGGACGGCGCGGGAACGTCCTCGTGCAGGTGGCGGTACATCACCTGGGCGGCGTTCTCGCCGGTGTGCGGGCGGCTTCCGGTCAGCATCTCGTACAGCAGGATGCCCGCCGCGTAGACGTCCACCCGCTGGTCGGTGGCCGCGTCCTGGCTGATCTGCTCCGGCGCCAGGTACGAGACGGTGCCCAGCAGTTGGCCCGCCTCGGTGGCGGCGGTGGCGGTCGAGTCGGCGGCGCCCATCACCCGGACCAGGCCGAAGTCCGCGACCTTCACCAGCCCGTTGTCGGTGATCAGCACGTTCTCCGGCTTGACGTCCCGGTGCACCAGGCCCGCCCGGTGCGCCGCGCCGAGCGCCGCCAGCACCGGCTCCAGGACGTCCAGGGCGGCCCGCACCGAGAGCGCCCCGCGGTCGCGCAGCAGCTCGCGCAGGGTGCGGCCGGGGACGAACTCCATCGCCATGAACACCGCGCGCGGATCCGCGCCCTGGTCCAGCACGTTGACCACGTTCGGGTGCGCGAGCCGGGCCACCGCCTTCGCCTCGCGGATGAACCGCGCCGTGAAGTCGGCGTCGCCCGCCAGCGAAGGGTGCATCACCTTCAGCGCGACGGCGCGGTCCAGCCGGGTGTCGGTGCCGCGGTAGACGGTCGACATGCCGCCGACGGCGATCCGCTGCTCGACCCGGTAGCGCCCGTCGAGCAGCACGCCGAGCAGGGGATCGTTCAGGGTCATGTCCACCCGAGGAGTCTAGGGGCCGCGGACGCGCCCGCCCGGCAGGGTCCGCTTTCGATTCGGTCACCCGCCGGGCGCGCGCCCGTCAGAAGGCCGGGCGCTCGCGGGTGTCGGCGAGGCCCTCGGCGGGGGAGGACGCCTCGGCGTAGTAGCGGCGCGGGATGCGGCCGGCCCGGTGGGCCAGGCGGCCGGCCTCGACGGCGCGCCGCATCGCGTCGGCCATCAGCACGGGATCCTGGGCGCGCGTCACGGCGGACGCCAGCATCACGGCGGAGCAGCCGAGTTCCATCGCCAGGGCGACGTCGCTCGCGGTGCCCGCGCCGGCGTCCAGGACCACCGGGACGTTCGCGGACTCCACGATCAGCTGGAAGTTGTGCGGGTTGCGGATGCCCAGCCCGGAGCCGATCGGCGAGCCCAGCGGCATGATCGCCGCGCAGCCGACGTCCTCCAGCTTGCGGGCCAGCACCGGGTCGTCGTTGGTGTACGGCAGCACCGTGAAGCCGTCGTCGACCAAGGTCTCGGCGGCGTCCAGGAGTTCGATCGGGTCGGGCAGCAGGGTGCGCTCGTCGGCGATCACCTCCAGCTTCACCCAGTCGGTGCCGAGCGCCTCGCGGGCCAGCCGGGCGGTGAGCACGGCCTCGCCGGCGGTGTAGCAGCCGGCCGTGTTCGGCAGGATCCGGATCCCGTTGCGGGCCAGCACCTCCAGCACCGAGCCCTGGGTGGCGGTGTTCACCCGGCGCATCGCGACCGTGGTCAGCTCGGTGCCGGAGACCTTCAGCGCCTGCTCCAGCACGTCCAGGCTGGGGGCGCCGCCGGTGCCCATGATCAGCCGGGAGGTGAACGTCGTGCCGCCGATGGTCAGCAGGTCGTCGGCCATCTCAGCCTCCCTGCACGGCGGTGAGGATCTCGACCCGGTCGCCCGCGCGCAGCGCCGTGGCGGGCCACGAACTGCGGGGCACCACGGCCTCGTTGACGGCGGCGGCGACGCCGGTGTTGGCGGCGGACACCTCGGCGACCACCGCGTCCAGCGTGGTGTCCTCGGGCAGCGTGCGGGGTTCGCCGTTGACGGTCAGGGCGACGGTGTTCATGCGGGCACCTCGGTGCGGAAGCGGTCGGGGGCGAAGCCGGCGGCGAGCGGGGGGACCTCGCCGGTGGCCAGGTAGTCGGCGAGCAGGTCGGCGGTGACGGGCGTCAGCAGCACGCCGTTGCGGTAGTGCCCGGTGGCGGCGGCCAGGCCGGGCAGCGCGGTCGGGCCGAGCAGCGGCGCGTTGTCGGGGGAGCCGGGCCGCAGGCCCGCGCCCGTCTCCACCAGCGGCAACTCGGTGATGCCGGGGACGAGTTCGTGCGCGTCGCGGAGCAGCTCGTACACGCCGCCCGCGGTGACGGTGGTGTCGTGGCCCTGCTCCTCGGTGGTCGCGCCGACCACCAGCTCGCCGTCCGCGCGCGGCACCAGGTACAGGTGCTGCCCGCGCACCACGGCGCGCACGTTGCGGGACAGGAACGGCGCGTACGGCTCGGGGACGCGCAGCCGCAGCACCTGCCCCTTGACCGGGCGGATCGGCGGCAGCACGCCGTCCGGCAGGCCCGGCAGCAGGTGGCTGCGGGAGCCGGCCGCCAGCACCGTGCGGTCCGCCGTCAGCTGCTCGCCGGTCGACAGCCGTACGCCGGTGGCGCGTTCGCCGTCGGTGGTCAGCTCGGCGGCCTGCGTGCGGTGGAAGGCCACGCCCAGCAGCCGGCACGCCGCGACCAGGGCGGCGGCCAGCCGGCGGCCGTCCACCTGGTGGTCCTCGGCGACGTGCAGGCCGCCGCGCACGCCGGGGGCGAGCATCGGCTCCAGCCGGCGGCACTCCCGGCCGGTCAGCCACTCCGAGGCCAGGCCCAACCGGCCGTGGAAGGCGTGCAGTTCGCGCAGCTCCGCGCGGTCGTCGGCGTCCAGCGCGACGGCCAGCGTCCCGGTGCGGCGGTAGCCGGTGTCCAGGCCGGTGAGCTCGGTCAGCTCGGCCGCGAACGCCCCGTACCGCTCGTTGGACGCCATCCCCAGGCGCAGCAACGGCTCCTCGCCGTACTGCAGTTCGGTGACCGGGGCGAGCATGCCCGCGGCGACCTGCGCCGCACCGCCGCCGGGCGACGGGTCCACCACCGCGACCGACAGGCCGCGCTGCGCGGTGCGCCAGGCGACGCCGAGGCCGATGACGCCCCCGCCGATCACCAGCACGTCCGAATGTGCCACAGCGCTTCTTCTCCCTTCGCCGGCATGACCCGGATCAGGTTCGGACGGTCGCGGGCCGCCACAGCCCGCCTCTCAGCCCGGTGCGCCGGGCTCCCGTGATGAGGTAGTACCCCCACCTTATCGCCGGGCCCACCCGCGCCCACAGGGGCGTGCGGGAGGGCTAGGGTGGACGCCGTGGCTGAGCTGAGGGCAACGGACCGGGTCGTCGTGGTCGGGGCGGGCATGGCGGGCGCGCAGGCCGCGCTGAACCTGCGGCAGGGCGGCTGGCAGGGGGCGATCACCCTGCTCGGCGACGAACTCCACCTCCCGTACGACCGGCCGCCGCTGTCCAAGGACGTCCTCCTCGGCAAGGCCGACGCCACCGCCTTCGACATCGACTGGCGCGACCTCGGCGTCGACCTGCTCACCGGCCGCCGCGCCACCGCCCTGGAGGCCGGCACGCTGCACACCGACGGCGGCGAACTCCCGTACGGGGCCCTGGTGATCGCCACCGGCGCCGACCCCCGCACGCTGCCCGGCCTGCCCGGCGCCCGCACCCTGCGCACCGTCGACGACGCGCACGCGCTGCGCGCCGCGCTCACCCCCGGCAGGCGGATCGTGCTGGTCGGCGCGGGCTGGATCGGCGCCGAGACCGCCACCGTCGCCCGCGCCCTCGGCTGCCACGTCACCGTGGTGGAGGCCGCCGCCACCCCGCTGGCCGGGGCCCTGCCCGCCGAACTCGGCACGCTGATGGCCGACTGGTACGCCGAAGCCGGCGTCGAACTGCGCTGCGGCGCCGCGGTCGCCGGGGCCGCCGACGGCGGGGTGCTGCTCGCCGACGGCACCCGCCTGCCCGCCGACGAGGTGGTGGTCGGCGTCGGCGCCCGCCCCGCCACCGGCTGGCTGGCCGGCGGGCCGCTGGCGCTCGACCCGGACGGCACGATCCCGGTCGACGACCGGTTGCGCACCGCGCTGCCCGGCGTCTGGGCGGCCGGGGACTGCGTCTCCTACCCGTCGGCCCGGTTCGGCGCCCGGCTCGCCGTCCAGCATTGGGACCACGCCCTGCACTCCGGCGGCGCCGTCGCCGCCTCGGTGCTCGGCGCCCTGGACGCGCCCTACGACCCCGTCCCCTACTTCTGGTCCGAGCAGTTCGGCCGCATGGTGCAGTACGCGGGACGGCACGCCGGCGCCGACCACCTGCTGTGGCGCGGCTCCCCGTCCGAGCGCGCCTGGTCGGTGCTGTGGCTGCGCGACGGCGCGCCGGTCGCGCTGCTCGCCGTCGACCGGCCGCGCGACCTGGCGCAGGGCCGGCGCCTGATCGAACGCGGAACGGTGCTCGATCCGGCGCTCGCCGCCGACCCGGCCGTCCAGCTGAAGGCGGCGACGGCGTAGCGCGTGGGTAGGCTGGGGGCGTGAGCACAATTGATCCCAAGATCGACGCCCTGGTTCCCGCGTGGCTGTACCTGCCCGACATCTCCGAGCGGTGGGGCGTGGTGATCACCGAGGTCCGCGACATGGTGCGCAGCCGCAAGCTGCTGGCCGTCCGCCGCGGCGAGAACAACTCCCTGCAGGTGCCCGCCGACTTCATCGAGGACGACGGCCCGGTCAAGCACCTGGTCGGCACCCTCACGGTGCTCCGTGACTGCGGCTTCTCCGACGAGGAGATCCTGGAGTGGATGTTCACCGAGGACCCGTCGCTGCCCGGCAGCCCGATCCAGGCGCTGCGCGAGAACCGCGGTACCGAGGTCAAGCGCCGCGCCCAGGCCATGGCGCTGTGACGGCCCGTCAGCAGCTCGCCGACGCGAAGCTCTACCTCTGCACCGACGCCCGCCGCGAGCAGGGCGACCTGGCCGACTTCCTGGACGCGGTGCTGGCCGGCGGCGTCGACATCGTCCAGCTCCGGGACAAGAACCTGGAGGCCCGCCAGGAACTCGAGTTCCTGGAGGTGTTCGCCGACGCGGCGAAGCGGCACGGCAAGCTGCTGGCCGTCAACGACCGCGCCGACGTCGCGTACGGCGCCCGGCCGGACGTGCTGCACCTCGGGCAGGACGACCTGCCGGTGCGGGTCGCCCGCGCCATCCTCGGCGAGGACGTGCTGATCGGGCGCTCCTGCCACGCCGAGGCCGAGGTGGACGCGGCGATCGCCGAGCCCGGCGTCGACTACTTCTGCACCGGCCCGGTCTGGCCCACCCCGACCAAGCCCGGCCGCCACGCCCCCGGCCTCGACCTGGTCCGCCACGCGGCCGGCCGGAACCCGGCCCGGCCGTGGTTCGCGATCGGCGGCATCGACCTCGGCAACCTCGACCAGGTCCTGGACGCCGGGGCGACCCGGATCGTGGTCGTCCGCGCCCTGACCGCCGCCGAGGACCCGGGCGCGGCCGCCGCGCAGCTGGCCGCCCGCCTGCGGTAGCGGCCGGTGGGAGTGGCGCCGCCGGGAACCGAACGGGGCCCCGGCGCCCTCCTGGAGGCATGAACCCCACCGCCCGCCGCACGGCGCTGCTGGTCCCCGTCGCGCTCCTCGCGGCGGCCGTCGCCCTCGTGGCGCAGCGGCCGCTGCACCACCGCGCCGGCTGGCAGCCGTGGCTGGGCACCGTCAACGGCGTGGTGTTCTGGTCGCTGGCCGCCCTGCCGCTGTCCGCCGCCCTGGTGTGGCTGGCGGCCCGCCGCCGTCCGGGGGCCGGGGCGTGGCGGCGGCCGGCCGCGCTGGCCGTCATGGTGCACGGGACGGTGCCGTGGGTCTGGATGATCATGCTGCCGGGCCCGGGGGCGGGCACCGCGCCCCGCCGGGTCAGCCTGCTGCCGCTGCACGACCTGTGGGAGATCCTCACCCACGGCACCCCGGTCACCGCGACGGTGCAGATCATCGGCAACCTGCTGGTGTTCGCCGCCCTCGGCTACGTCGCGCCGCTCCGGTTCCCCGCGCTGGCCTCGGCGTGGCGGGTGCTGGCGCTCGGCGCGGCCTGCTCGGTGCTGGTCGAGACCGCCCAGTACGTGCTGTGGCTGGACCGGGTGTCGTCGGTGGACGACGTCCTGCTGAACGCCGCCGGCGCCGGACTGGCCGCGCTGGCCTCCCGGCGCCGGTGGGGCCGCTGACGGCCCGTCAGTACTTGCGCACCGTCGCCGCGTCCGCCAGCGCCCGGAGCACCTCGCGGGTCGGGCCGTCCGCGATCGGGGCCGCGTGCAGGGCGGCCAGCGCCTCGGTGAGCAACTGGTCGATGCGGGCCTCGACGAGCGCCGGGGCGCCGCTGGCGGAGACCAGGTCGCGCAGTTCGGCGATCTCGGCCGGATCGAGGTCGGGGGCGCCGAGCCGGGTGTCCAGCCGCTCGGCGTCGAGCTCCGACAGGCCGCGCATCGCGTGCGCGACCAGCAGGGTGCGCTTGCCCTCGCGCAGGTCGTCGCCGGCCGGCTTGCCGGTGACCGCCGGGTCGCCGAACACGCCGAGCAGGTCGTCGCGGAGCTGGAACGCCTCGCCCAGCGGGAGACCGAAGTTGCCGAGCGCCTCGACCAGGTCCGGGCCGGCGCCGGCCAGCAGCGCGCCGACCTGGAGCGGGCGCTCGATGGTGTACTTCGCGGACTTGTAGTGCAGCACGGTGCGGGCCCGGTCCGGCGCGTCCGCGTCGGTGGAGTCGCCGGCGACCGGCTCCAGCACGTCCAGGTACTGGCCGAGCATGACCTCGGTGCGCATCAGGTCGAACGCGGGCTTGGCGGCGGCGACCCCGGCGGCCGGCAGCCCGGAGCGCTGGAACAGCTCGTCGCACCAGATCAGCAGCAGGTCGCCGAGCAGCACCGCCGCGGACGCGCCGTACTGCTCGCGGTCGCCGCGCCAGCCGCTGGCCCGGTGCAGGTTCTCGAACCGGCGGTGCACGGCCGGCAGGCCGCGGCGGGTGTCGCTGCGGTCCATCAGGTCGTCGTGCACCAGGGCGCTGGCCTGGAGCAGTTCCAGTGCCGCCGCGGCCCGCTCGATGCCGGGCTCGTCGTCGCCGCCGCCGGCCGCGCGCCAGCCCCAGTAGCAGAACGCCGGACGCAGCCGCTTGCCGCCGTCGAGCAGGAACTCGCGCAGCGCGTCGGCGACCGGACCGAGCTGGTCGGAGATGCCGGAGAGCAGGGCGGTCCGTTCGGCCATGAACGCGCTGAGCGCGGCGTTGACGCGGTCGCGCACGTCCTCCGCGTCGACGGGGTTGCGGGGAAGACGGGTGGAGGAGGGCACCTGAGACTCCGGTTAGATGGGCTGACAGTCAGACTAACGCCCCCAGTTGGGTGCCCCGGTCCGCCGCCGCCCCGGGCGGTCCGCCGGGCGGCGCCCGAAAATCTCAACCACTGTCTCAGTCCCTGGACGTCGTTTGTCCGGGCCGCGCCGCCGACGGCTAACCTGCCTGCATGGCACTCGGGATTCCCTCCACCAGAAGCGACCGCGCGCAGACCGTGCGCGACCTGCTGGCGGCAGGCGACCGCTCCTTCTCGTTCGAGTTCATGCCGCCCCGCAACGAGGAGGGCGAGCGCAAACTCTGGGACGCGATCCGCCGCGTCGAGGCGCTCGACCCCAACTTCGTCTGCATGACGTACGGCGCCGGCGGATCCTCCCGCGGCCGCACCGTCAACCTGGTCGGCCGGATCGCCACCGAGACCACCCTCACCCCCGTCGCCCACCTCACCGCCGTCGACCACTCGGTGGCCGAACTGCGCAACATCATCGGCCAGTACGCCGACGAGGGCGTCCGCAACGTGCTCGCCGTGCGCGGCGACCCGCCCGGCGACCCGATGGGCGAATGGGTCCGGCACCCCGAGGGCGTCAGCTACGCCTACGAACTCGTCGAACTCATCAAGAGCATCGGCGACTTCTGCGTCGGCGTGGCCGCGTTCCCGCAGATGCACCCGCGCTCCACCGAGTGGGACGAGGACATCCGGCACTTCGTCGCCAAG
The DNA here is from genome assembly GCF_042734615.1 of Kitasatospora sp. NPDC059646. NCBI lineage: Bacteria > Bacillati > Actinomycetota > Actinomycetes > Kitasatosporales > Streptomycetaceae > Kitasatospora > Kitasatospora sp. NPDC059646. Next base: position 13,593 of record NZ_JBHWDS010000046.1, on the reverse strand, counting down.
TGCCGGGCCGGCGCGGACTACGCGATCACCCAGATGTTCTTCGAGGTCGAGGACTACCTGCGGCTGCGCGACCGGGTCGCCGCGGCCGGCTGCGAGACGCCGATCATCCCGGAGATCATGCCGGTCACCAACATCCGCCAGCTCGTCCGCTTCCCGCAGCTGTCCGGCTCCGACTTCCCGCCGGAGTTCCGGCGCCGCCTGGAGGCCGCCGCCGACAACCCCGCCGAGCTCCGCGCCGTCGGCCTGGAGCACGCCACCGCCATGGCCGAGCGGCTCCTCGCGGAGGGCGCCCCCGGGCTGCACTTCATCACCCTCAACCACAGCACCGCGACGCTGGAGATCTACCAGAACCTCGGCCTCCACAAGCGCTGACGGCCCTGCGGGCGGGGCCCGGGCGCTCGGCCTGCGGCCGGGAGGGCTGCCGCGGGGAGAGTTTCGCCGGGGCCCTGTGGCTTGCTGTCCGGGGTGGGTGGCGTCCTGCCGGATCGGGGCCCTGTGGCTTGCTGTCCGGGGTGGGAAGGGGCTTGTCGGGGCCGGCGTCGGCTTCGGGGGTCCGGGGCGCCCGGTGTGCGGTCCGGGGCGGGCGGGCCGTGGTGGGGGAGGGCCTGCCGGGTCGGGCCCGGCAGGGATGAGGTGGTGTTTGCCCGGAGGCTGTACAGTCGCCCGCAACCGCGCGGTGATGGTGGCGTCTGGAGGTTGCGGGGATGGGCATCGGACACCTGTTCCTCTATGGCGCGTTGGCGCTGGTCGCGGTCTGGCTGGTGGCCGAACTGCTGCTGCAGAACCGGGCCGCGCTGCACTGGCGGGCGCTGGCCCTGGCGGGGTTCCTCGGGGTGGTGGCGGGGATGACGCAGTCCTCCCTGCCGGTGATCGTCGCGGGTGCCGGGGCGTTCGCGGTGGGGCAGGCGGTGGTCACCGCGTCCGTCAAGCGCGGCCGCCCGGTGGGCTGGTCGCTGCGGCGCGCGGACGGCGGCCTGCCCGGCCCGTTGGCGAAGGTCCCGCTGCTGGCCGCGGCCACCGGCGGCGCGACGGCCGCGACGGCGGTCGCCGCGGCGGCTCCGAAGGTCGGTGAGGTCGGCCCGGTCGAGGACGAGCCGGTGGTGGAACAGCCGTACGCGTACCAGGAGTTCCAGGAACTCGACGCGGGCATCTACGCCGAGGAGCCGGTCGTCCCGCAGCAGCCGCAGCCCGACCAGCAGCAGTACTACTACCAGCAGCCGGACTACGGCCACCAGCAGCAGGCGTACCAGGGCTACCAGGACCCGTACGCCCAGCCGGTGCAGCAGCCGCAGCCGCAGCTGATCGGCTACGACCAGTACGGCCAGCCGGTCTACCAGTACCCGCAGCAGCAGTACGCGCAGCCCGAGCAGTACGCGCAGCCGTACATTCCGCAGCAGCCGGGCGAGCAGCAGCACAACGGGTACTACCAGCAGCAGTACTGAGGGTCCGTCAGGCCGGGCCGAGCAGGCCGGCGGTGATCGAGGCGGACATCCCGACCCGGGCCAGTCCGCCGCCGGGGTGGGCGTGCGCGCCGATCAGGTACAGGCCGGGCTCGCCCGGCTCGTTGGCCTGGGCGAGCCGGCCGCCGGCCAGCGCGGGCGCCGGGACGGACGCGGTCAGCCGGGTCTCCCGCCAGCGCAGCCGGTCCCGCAGGTCGATGCCCGCGGCGGCCAGCCGGGACAGCAGCCGCTCGGCGTAGGCGTCCTGCTGGGTGTCCGTCAGGGTGAGCCCGGCGGGGACGGTGACGGTCAGCACGGCCGCCTCGCAGTCCGGACCGGGGACGAGGGACGGGTCGTCGGGGCGGAGCAGCTGCACGGTGGGGCGGTCCGGCAGGGTGCGGTCGGCGAAGACCGCGCGGGCCTCGGCGGCGACGTCCGCACCGTGCAGCACGGTGCGGTGCGCGGTGCCGGCGGGGCGGGCGCCGTCCAGGGCGAGCAGCACCGTGAAGCGGCCCGGCGCGGGCTCGGCGGGCTCCGCGACGCCCAGGCCGGGGACGGCCGACAGCACCGCGTCCGCGTCCAGCACCCCGCCGTCGGTGCGGACGCCGGTGACCCGCCCGCCGGCGCGCTCCAGCGCCCGCACGGGGGTGTCGAAGCGGAACTCCACCCCGCGCTGCCCGCACCGCGCGAACACCGCGTCGGCGAGCGCCCGCAGGCCGCCGGCCACGTACCAGACGCCGAACGACTGCTCCATGTACGGCAGGACGGTCGCCGAGGCGGGCGCGGCCAGCGGGTCCAGGCCGTACCGCAGCGCGTACTCGGCGAGCAGCGCGGTCGGGCCGGGCGCGCCGGCCAGTTCGCGGGCGGCGACGTCGGCCAGCGTGTGGCGGCCGCGCGGCAGCAGCCGGGCCAGGCCGCGGCGCGGCGGCGCCGGGTACGGGTCGGCGGGGTCGACGGCCGGGCGGGGCTCCTCCAGCAGCGGGCGGCGGGTGGCCTCCCAGACGGTGCGGCCCCGGTTGACCATGTCGTTCCAGCGCTCGCCGGAGCCCGCGCCGAACGCCGCGTCCAGCGCCTGCCCGACGCCGCCGCGGGAGGCGTTCGGCAGCACCAGCTCGGTGCCGTCCGCGAACAGGTGCCGGCTCTCCGGGTCCACCGGCCGCAGCCCGACCAGCTGCTCCAGCGGTTCGCGCCCGGTCTTCAGCGCCAGGTCCCGGTACACCGCGGGCAGCGCCAGCAGTCCGGGCCCGGTGTCGAAGCCGAAGCCCTCGCGCCGGTACGCCCCCACCTGCCCGCCGTACGTCCCGGCCGCCTCCAGCACCGTCACCCGGTGCCCGAGGGTGGCCAGCCTGGACGCGGCGGCCAGACCGCCCATGCCTGCGCCGACGACGATGATCCGAGCCATGGCAGAAGATCCTATGCGGCCCTCACCCGGCGGCCGCCCACGGCCTCCGGGGCGCGCGGGGCGGCCCGCTCAGGCCGCCGCCGCCCGCGCCGCCTCCCGGGCCAGCCTGCGCTCCCTGCGGCGTAGCCAGAACCGCCGGATGCGGGAGACCGCGAACCACACCAGCAGCGCCCCGAGCAGCAGCAGGACGGCCGCGGCCGAGGCCGCCAGCCAGGGGTGGAAGACCGCCAGGGACACCAGGCCCGCCACCGAGAGGTCCTCGGCCAGGCTGACCGCGATGTTGGAGGCCGGCTCCGGCGAGGTGTTCACGGCCATCCGCAGCCCCGCCTTGATGCCGTGGCTGAGCAGCGCCGTCGTGCCGCCGACCGCGCCGGCCGCGACCTCGCCCAGCGAGCCCGGGTCGTGCGCCGCCAGCAGCGCGCCCACGGTCGCGCCGGCGATCGGGCGGACCACGGTGTGCACCACGTCCCACAGGCTGTCCACGTACGGGATCTTGTCGAGCACCGCCTCGCACAGGAACAGCACCGCCGCGGCGACCAGCACGTCGGTGCGCTCCAGCACCGGCGGCACCGCGTCCGCCCCGCCGAAGCGGCCGAACAGCCCCAGCAGCAGCACCACGGCGTAGGCGTTGATCCCGCTCGCCCAGCCGCTGGTGAAGATCAGCGGAACGGCCTCCACCCCAGCCCCCTCGCAGCACCCGGCCCGTCCGGACCTCGGACGGGAACCGCCACCGTACCCGTCCCCGCCCACCGGCGGGGGCGTCTGAGTATCCGTACTCAGATCCCCGGTTGAGTACCCGCACGGATTCCCGCTGTCACCGCGCACCGGCACAGTAGTGGGCAACGGGAAGGCCCCCGCGGTGGAGCCGCCCGAAGCGCCCGGGGCAGGCCGCCGTCGACGGGGGACCGGCGGCCCGCACCACAGGCCCTGGGCGCGACCAACGGCCGCAGGACGGGGGCCGGGCACCGCCGACACGGGGCGGCGGAGCCCAGCCCCTACCGGGGGAGCGGCCGTGGGGACGACCCGGACGGACACGAACGGTCCGGAATTGTCAGACCCCCCGTTCACGATGGAGGCATGCGCGGGCCGACCGGCCCGGGCAAGGTCCGGAGTGAACGGGGGAGACCCATGACCATCAGTCGTCCTGAGCCTGTCGCCCGCCCTGCCGTCGATCAACCCACCCTGCCCTCCGCGCGCGGCGCCGAGGCCCACCCGGTGCTGCGGCGGGTCGCCGCCCCGCCGCACGCACTCGAACTGCTCCGCCACGCGCACCGCACCCTGGTGCACGCCCGCAGCAGGCAGGATCCGCTCGAGCGCTACGCCACCGCCCACCTCGCCGCGCTGCGCGCCACCGCCGCCGTGCTCGCCGTCCGCGGCCGGCCGAGCAGCCCGCGCCGCCGCCACGCGATCCGCCCGGCCTGGGAGCTGCTGCCCGAAGTCGCCCCCGAACTCGCCGAGTGGGCCGCCTACTTCGCCGCCGGAGCCCGCCGCCGGGCCGCCGCGGAGGCCGGCATCACCGGCGCTGCCGGCGAGCGCGACGCGGACGACCTGATCCGCAACACCGCCCTGTACCTGCGGATCGTGGAGCGGATCCTGGCCCTGCACCCCTGAGCCCGGCGCTGCGCCGCTCCCGGCCCGCCCGGTCCGGCCGGATAGGGTGGTGGGGTTCCCGCCGTGGAAGACCTGCCAAGAGGGGTGCCGCCTTGTATCCGACTCGTCCCCGCAGTGCGCTGCGTACCGCCGTGGTGTGGGAGGTGCTGCGGTCGGCGCTGGAGCGGCGCTCCGCCGAGCTCGGACAGCCGGTCCTGGACGTCGTCGACACCGGCGGCGGGACCGGCAACTTCGCCGTGCCCGTCGCCAGGCTCGGCCACCGGGTGACCGTGGTCGACCCCAGCCCCGACGCCCTGTTCGCGCTGGAGCGGCGGGCCGCCGAGGCCGGCGTCACCGACCTGGTGCGCGCCGTCCAGGGCGACACCCAGACGCTGCCCGAGCTGGTCCCGGCCGGCTCGGTCGACGCGGTGCTCTGCCACGGCGTCCTGGAGGTCGTCGACGACCCCGCCGAGGCGCTCGGCCACCTGGTCGGCACCCTCGGCAAGGGCGGCCTGGTCAGCCTGCTCGCCGCCAACCGCAACGGCGCCGTGCTGGCCCGCGCGGTGGCCGGCCAGTTCGCCGACGCCCGCACCGCGCTGGACGCCCCCGACGGCCGCTGGGGCGCCGGCGACCCGATGCCCCGCCGCTTCACCGGCGACCAGCTCGACGCCCTGGCCGCCGACGCCGGCCTGCGGGTCACCTCCGTGCACGGCATCCGGGTCTTCGCCGACCTCGTCCCCGGCGTGCTGGTCGACACCGAGCCGGGCGCGCTCGACGCGCTGCTCAAGCTGGAACTGGCCGCCGCCGAGCAGCCCGCGTTCCACGCCGTCGCCACCCAGCTCCACCTGCTCGCCGAAGCGGTCTGATCACCCTCCGGCACAGCAGGGGCACCAAGTGGGGGGTCCGCTCGTTGCACAGGTGCGGGCCCACCTCGTGGTGGCCCGAGCCACGCCTGATTGACCACGCCGAACCGGGCCCGTGGACCGTATGATCTGGGTAAAGCCGGTAAGCATGACGGCCAGACCGGTGGGGCATATGGACCACACAGGCCCGAGCCAGGGGTGGCGGACCGGTCGCCCCGCGACCGACGAGTAGGAGGACTCCGTGCCGCTCTCGGAGCACGAGCAGCGACTGCTCGAGCAGATGGAGCGAGCGCTGTACGCCGAAGATCCCAAGTTCGCGTCAGCGCTTGAGGGAACCGGCCTGCGCACCTACACCCGTCGGCGGGTATACCTGGCCGTGGCGGGCTTCGTGGTGGGCGTCGCGCTGCTCATGGGAGGCCTGGTCGCGCAGGTCATCTGGGTCAGCGTGGTCGGGTTCCTGGTGATGCTGGGCTGTGCGGTCCTCGCGGTGACCGCGTGGCGACGAGGCCCGGCCGGACACGGTCCACGGCAGGCGGCAGCGCCTCGCCGGAAGACCGGCGTCATGGATCGAATGGAACAGCGCTGGCAGCGGCGCCGCGACGAGCAGAGCGGCCTGTAGCAGCGCGATCGGAAACCGACCGGATCCGCCCGAGGAGGGTACTTCCCTCGCCGGGCGGATCTTTCCGTCTGCGGGTGCGTCCCTGCGGCCTCGCCGGGCGGTCCGCCCGGCGAGGCCGTTTCCTCGCCGGGCGGATCCCTTCGCGGGCCCGCTCTGCGGGTCAGTCCTTGGGTGCGCGGCGGAACGGGCGGGTGAGGGTCGCGCGGACCCTGGCCGACCGCTCCGCCATCCGCTCGCGGGCCGCGGCGACCCGGTCCTGGGTGCGCCACCAGAGGCGGACGGTGGAGGCGGGCAGGAACAGGGCGCGCAGGCGGCGGCCCCGGGTGGCCTGGGTGAGCAGGCCCTCGCGGGCGGTGCGGACGTCGCTGCCGAGGTGCGGGGACGGCTCCGACTCGCGGGCGTACATGACGCGTTCGGTGGCGAGCGCGACCCGGCCGGCGGCCTCCGCGGCGGCGGGGGCGAGGTGGGCGTCCTCGGCGAGCCGGCGGGCGGCGTTCCGGGGGGTCCGGGCCTCGTCCGGGGGCAGGCCCAGGTCCCAGGCGGAGTCCACGAGTTCGGCCCAGGCGGCGAGCACCTGCTCGTCGGTGAGCCGGGGCCCGTCCGCGCCGGGGCCGTGGCGGCCGGCGCCGAGACGGCGGCGGCGCAGCCGGCGGCGCAGCAGCATCGGGGTGGCCAGCACGGCGAGCAGCAGGACCAGGCCGGCGGCGAGGAGCAGCGCGGGCCAGGTCTGCCACCAGGCGGTGGCGGTGGTGCGGTGCTCGACGACCGCGGCCTCGTCGTCGCAGTCGCCGATCCGGTGCTGCTGCGGGCTGCAGGCGCTGGAGGCGGACGGGCCGGCGGAGGGCCGGCTGTCGGTCGCGGAGGCGCTCGGCTGGGCGCTGGGCTGCGTGGGGTTGGCGACCTGCGGGACGGAGTACAGCGGGACGGTGCCCCGGTTGGGGGTGGGCTCGAAGCGCATCCAGCCGAGGCCGGCGAAGTACAGCTCCGGCCAGGCGTGGTAGTTCGAGCTGCGGACCACGCGGTTGGTGGAGTCGCCGGTGCCGGGGGTGAAGCCGATGGCGACCCGGGACGGGATGCCGAGCGAGCGGGACATCGCGGCCATGGTGGCGGCGAAGTGCACGCAGAAGCCCTCGCGGTCCTGGAGGAACTTGGCGATGGCGTCCGGCCCGGTGCGCGGCTCGATCTTCGTGTTGTACGTGAAGTCGCCCTTGGTGAAGTACTGCTGGAGGGCGACCGCCTGGTCGTACGGGTTGGCGAGGCCGGCGGTGACGGTCCGGGCGGTGTCGCCGACCACGGCGGGCAGGTTGTTCGGCAGCGACAGGTAGTGGTTGGCGATCTCGGCGGGCGCCGGACCGGCCGAGCGGAGCTGCGCGGCGGTGGCGTTGACGGTGACCGAGCCGACGGCGTACGAGAGGCCGTTGGTCTTCTGGCCGTTGACGCCGCTGACGGTGCGGCCGCTGCGGTCGAAGCGCCAGTTCGTGGTGGACGGCAGCTCGACCCAGGACACCGGGTACGGCATCGGCAGCCAGGTGGTGCCGAGCCGGTCGGAGATCTTGACGTTGGTGCGGATCTGGCTGGTGCCGACGCTGGTGGCCAGGCCCTCGGGGTAGGGCAGCGTGGTCGGCAGCGGCTCCGCGGACTGGCCGCCGGGCTTCCACTCCTCGCCGTTGAACTCGCTGAGCGAGGCGACCCGCAGGTAGAGCTGGTCGGCGTCGGTGGCGTTGGTGGAGAAGCGCAGCAGCTCGGTGTCGTCGCCGGAGCGCAGGTTGGCGGTGAGCGCGACGACCAGGTTCAGCGACCGCTCGTCGCCCGCGCCGCTGCCGGTCCCGCTGCCGCCGCCCCGGCCGCCGAAGCCGTCGAACAGGCCCGAGCCGGCGGCGGGCGCCAGGGCCGGCAGCACGATGGCGGCGGCCAGCGCGATCAGGCCGACCCGGCGGCCGCCGTTGGACAGCGCCACCGCGGAGCGGCCGGTGCCGTGGAAGACCCGGCCCCAGCGGGTGAGCCGGTCCTGGCCCTCGGTGTACAGCAGGATCAGGTAGCCGGCCGCCGCGAACAGGAACCACAGCCACATGCCGCCCGGCGAGCCGGCCAGGCCGCAGCCCACCGAGTACAGGGCGAGCAGCGGCAGGCCCGCGGCGGCGGCCCGGCGGTAGGTGACGGCGAGGGCGTCGACCAGCACCGCGACCAGGGCGACCGCGCCGACCACGATCAGCCGCAGGCCGTCGGTGGTGGGGGCCGGGATCGCGTACTCCTGGATGTCGCTGCCGCCGTCGGCGAGCAGCCGGGAGACGGCGTCGAGCGCGCCCGGGCCGGGCAGGATGCCGATGCTCATCGAGGACTGCACGGTGGTCAGCATCAGCACGTACAGCACCACGAGCAGCTGGAGCGGCAGCACCAGGGCGCGGGGCAGCGGCAGGGCGCGCAGGCCCGCGCCGGCGCCGGCCGCGGCGACGACCATCAGCAGGCCGTGCGGGGCCAGCGCGAAGGAGTCCTTGAACAGCGGGGACAGGCACAGCGCCGCCAGGGCGGTCGCCAGGGCCGCGCAGAGCGTCAACTTGGCCCGGGTGGTCACGCGCCGACCTCGTCTCGGTAGGGAACGGAGTTCTGGGTGCGGTCGGCGGCCCGCCACAGCGCGGGCAGCGAGTCGCCGGCCCGGACCGGCAGGACGGTCCAGCCGGCGTCGCGCAGCCGGCCGGCCAGCGAGTCGGCCTGCTCGTCGGAGGCGTCCGGGAACAGGTGCCGAAGACCCGCCCAGGTGCCGGTGTCCAGCAGCAGGGCGACTGCGCCGCCGGCCCGGCGGCGCAGTCGGACCAGGCGGTCGGCCTGCTCGTCGTCCAGGTCGCCGACGATCGCCACCAGCAGGCCCTCGCCGCCGAGGCGCAGCACCTCCTCGGCGCGGGCCAGGGTGCCGCCGTCGGAGTGCTCGACCACGGCGAGGGCGTCCAGCAGCACGCCGATCGACTCGGCGGCGGTGGTGGCGTTCGCACCGTGCTGCGGGTGGGCGCGGCCGGTGTCGGTGAGCAGCCGGGTCTGGTAGCCGCGCTGCACCAGGTCGGCGGTGATCGAGGCGGCGGCGGACACCGCCCACTCGAACGAGGACGCCGGCCCGGAGCCGCGGTGCGCGGTCTCCCGGGTGTCCAGCAGCACGGTGGCGCGGGCGCGCAGCGGCTGCTCCTCCCGGCGGACCATCAGCTCGCCGTAGCGGGCGGTGGACTTCCAGTGCACCCGGCGCAGGTCGTCGCCGTGCCGGTACTCGCGGGGGATCACGTCGTCGTCGCCGGCCAGCGCCAGCGCGTGCGCGTTGGACTCGCCCTGCCCGGCGGACTCGCCGGGCAGCCGCACCGGCGGCAGGGCCTGGACCTGCGGGACGACGGTGAGCACGTCGGCGGCGCTGAACGAGCGGGTCAGCTCGCACATCCCGAACGGGTCGGACAGCCGCAGCTGCAGCGGGCCGAGCGGGTAGCGGCCGCGCAGGTCGGAGCGGACCCGGTAGGACACCTCGCGGAAGCCGCGCGGCTCGACCCGGTCCAGCACGAACCGCGGGCGGGGGCCCAGCACGTACGGGACCTTGTCCTCCAGCAGCAGCAGGCCGGTGGGCACCCGGGAGACGTTGTCCAGCCGCAGGTGCACCCGGGCCTCCTGGCCGGCCGAGGCCCGCTGCGGGCTGAGCCGGCGGCCGGAGGCGACCCGGTAGCGGGTGCGCACCAGCAGCAGCGCGGACGCCACCGGCAGCACCGCCAGCAGCACGCCGACCTGGAACAGCGCGTCCTGGCCGAACAGGTACGCGCAGAGCGCGGCGGTCAGGCCGGCGGCCAGGAACGAACGCCCCCGGGTGGTCAGCCCGTTCAGGGCGGCGCGCAGCCCGGAGGGCCGGGCGGGGCCCGCCACCTCAGCGGCCCTGCGGACGCGGGATCGGCAGTCGGGACACCAGGTCGAGCACCACGTTCTCCACCGTGCGGCGGCTCAACTGGGTCTCCGAGGTGGGCAGCAGACGGTGCGCCAGCACCGGTACGGCCAGCGCCTGGATGTCGTCCGGCAGCACGTAGTCGCGGCCGTCCAGGGCGGCGTGCGCGCGGGCCGCGCGGACCAGGTGCAGGGTGGCCCGGGGCGAGGCGCCGAGCCGCAGTTCGGGGGTGTTGCGGGTGGCGGCGACCAGGTCGACGGCGTACCGGCGGACCGGGTCGGAGACGTACACGCCCTTGACCACCTCGATCAGCTTGAGCAGGTCGGCGGCGTGCGCGACCGGCTGCAGGTCGTCCAGCGGGTTGGCGGCCGAGTGCAGGTCGAGCATCGCGTACTCGGCCTCGGGGCTGGGGTAGCCGATCGAGATGCGGGCCATGAAGCGGTCGCGCTGGGCCTCCGGCAGGGCGTAGGTGCCCTCCATCTCGACCGGGTTCTGGGTGGCGATCACCATGAACGGCGAGGGCAGCTCGTAGGAGGTGCCGTCGATGGTGACCTGGCGCTCCTCCATCGACTCCAGCAGCGCGGACTGGGTCTTCGGCGAGGCCCGGTTGATCTCGTCGCCGACCACGATCTGCGCGAAGATCGCGCCGGGCCGGAACTCGAAGTCCCGCTGGTGCTGGTCGAAGACGTTGGTGCCGGTGACGTCCGACGGCAGCAGGTCCGGGGTGAACTGGATGCGGCGCACCGTGCAGTCCACCGAGCGGGCCAGCGCCTTGGCGAGCATGGTCTTGCCGACGCCGGGCACGTCCTCCAGCAGCAGGTGGCCCTCGGCGAGCAGCACCGTCAGCGCGATCCGGACCGCCTCCGGCTTGCCCTCGATCACGCTCTCGACGGACGCCCGGACCCGCTCGACCACCGCCGTAAGCTCCGCCAGCCCGACCGGCTCCCGGTGCTCGTAGCGGCCCGACTCCGGCTGCTCCGTGCCCTGTCCGTTGATGGTCGTCACCCGTACGCTCCCATGTGCAACAGTCGCCGGGCGGCTGGTTCGAGCCCGGCCCACCCCGAATACTTGGCGCATTCTTCCTTGTCCGGCGGCCAGAAGTCACCCGGCCGGGCGACAACGCGAAGGCTGTCCCGGTTTGGGACGAGGGCGGGGCCCGGACGGTTTCAGCGGATCTCGCGGAGCAGCCCGGTGTGGACGTCGAAGACGAAGCCGCGGACCTGGTCGCGGTGCGGCAGGAACGGCGAGGTGCGGACCCGCTGCACGGACTGCCGGACGTCGGCGTCCAGGTCGGTGAAGGCCTCCACCGCCCACTGCGGGCGCTGGCCGACCTCGCGCTCCAGGTCGTGCCGGAAGTCCTCGGTCAGGCCGAGCAGGCCGCAGCCGGTGTGGTGGATCAGCACCACGGTGCGGGTGCCCAGGGCGCGCTGACTGACGGTCAGCGAGCGGATCGTGTCGTCGGTGACCACACCGCCCGCGTTGCGGATGATGTGCGCGTCGCCGAGCTCCAGGCCCAGCGCGGCGAACAGGTCGAGCCGGGCGTCCATGCACGCCACCACCGCGACCTTCCGCACCGGGCGGGCGTCCATGCCGCCGTCCCGGAAGGTCTCGGCGTAGGCGCGGTTGGCCGCCACGAAGCGGTCGGTCTCGGACGGCCGGTCGGAGCCGGGTACAGGTGCCATGGCGACGACGGTAGTGGCGGCGCGCCGTCCGCGGGGCCCACCTGCGCAAGCCTTTACCCGCCGGTCCCGCACCCCGTTCGGACGGCTTCGACCCGGTTCGACCGGCGCGCCGCGAGCGGTCCGCGCCCCGTCCGCCCACGGCCCGCAGTACCGGCCCGACCTGCGCAAACCGATAGGGCCGGCCGGGTGGTGCGCCGTCGCGGAGCGTTGACTGGCGAGGCGTGGGCGATAGTCTGGCCGCGCAGTGGAGCACGGCGGACGGCACCCGGCAACCGGGCGCCCGGCCGCCCTCCGCGCCGGGCCACCGGCCCGCACGCAGCCCGCGGCCTCCTCCCGCTCCGTGCCCACCTGGCGCACCTTCCCCGGCGCCGGGCGGTCGCTCCTTCCCCCGAGCGAGCGGGCGGGGACCACGGGCGGCGTGCGGAACCGGCGGGCCGGTAGGCGAGAATGGCCGGGCACACCCTGCACCTGAGGAAGGCCCCGCCCCCGTATGAGTACCGACAGCCCCACCCCCCGGCACATCCCGGTGATGCTGGAGCGCTGCCTGGACGCCCTCGCCCCGGCGATCTCCGCACCCGGCGCGGTGGTGGTGGACGCCACCCTGGGCCTCGGCGGCCACAGCGAGGCGCTGCTGACCCGCTTCCCCGAGGTCCGCCTGGTCGCCGTCGACCGCGACCCGCAGGCGCTGAAGCTGTCCGGCGAGCGGCTGGCCCGCTTCGGCGACCGCGCCACCCTGGTGCACGCCGTGTACGACGAGATCCCGCGCGTCCTCGACGACCTCGGCATCCCCGCCGTGCAGGGCGTGCTCTTCGACCTCGGGGTGTCCTCGATGCAGCTGGACGAGGCCGACCGCGGCTTCGCCTACGCCCAGGACGCCCCGCTCGACATGCGGATGGACCAGACCCGCGGCATCTCCGCCGCCGAGGTCCTCAACACCTACAGCCACGGCGACCTGGCCCGGATCCTCAAGGTGTACGGCGAGGAGCGGTTCGCCGGGAAGATCGCCTCCGCGGTGCTGCGGGAACGCGAGAAGGAACCGTTCACCACCAGCGCGCGTCTGGTGGAGTTGGTCCGCAACGCCATCCCGGCCGCCACCCGGCGCACCGGCGGCAACCCGGCGAAGCGGACCTTCCAGGCGCTGCGGATCGAGGTCAACGGCGAACTGGAGGTCCTCGACCGGGCCATCCCCGGCGCACTGGACGCCCTCGCGGTGGGCGGCCGGATCGTGGTGATGTCCTACCAGTCGCTGGAGGACCGCCTGGTCAAGCAGTACTTCCAGGCCGGGGCCACCTCGACCGCCCCGCCGGGCCTGCCGGTGATCCCCGAGGAGCTCCAGCCCTGGCTGAAACTGCTCACCCGCGGTGCCGAACTGGCCACCGAGGAGGAGATCGAGGAGAACCGGCGCGCCGCGCCCGTACGGCTGCGCGTGGCGGAGAGGATCAGAGAGACCCGGAGGTAGCCAGCCGCCGGGAGCAGCGGATCGAAGGGGAGTGGAGCGGTGCCGGTGGCCGGCGAGCGGACCCGGGGGCGCGTCCCCGGGCAGGGGGGCAGGGCGCGGATCACCGTCCGCCCCGGGGCGCGCTCGATGCGGGGGCGCACCCCGTTCGCGGTGCTGGTGGTCACCCTGCTGTCGGCCGGGCTGCTCGGCCTGCTGATGCTCAACACCGCCCTCAACGAAGGCTCGTTCACGCTGTCCCGGCTGAAGAGGCAGACCACCGAGGCCACCGACCAGCAGCAGTCCCTGCAGCAGGACATCGCCGCCCAGTCCGCCCCCGACGCGCTGGAGCAGCGCGCCCGCGAACTCGGCATGGTCCCCGGCGGCGACCCGGTCTTCCTCGGCGCCGACGGCAGCGTCACCGGCAAGCCCAAGCCGGCCGAGGACAACCCGCCGGTGCCGCGCAGCAGCACCGAGCCCTGGCAGCGCCCCGCCGCCTCCGGCCCGTCCTCCCCGTCGCCGAGCCCCGGCCCCGCCGACCCCGGCATCGACCTGGCCCCCGCGCCGCCCGCCACCGCGTCCGGCAGCCCCTCGCCCGGGGCCCAGCGGTGACCCGCCCGCCCGGCGACCCCCACCGGCCCCGCCGCACCCCGCCCGCC